>NZ_JBHURI010000067.1:0-23713 GCF_042673425.1 Agromyces sp. NPDC056965
CCCCCGCAGCTTGCGCTGCGGGGGCGTTCGAGTGGTGCTTTGCCGAGGCCTAGAGGCCGCGGATGTTCTCGGCCTGCAGACCCTTCGGGCCCTGTGCGACCTCGAATTCGACCTTCTGGCCCTCTTCGAGCGAACGGTAGCCGTTGCCCGAGATGGCGCTGAAGTGCGCGAAGACGTCGGCCGAGCCGTCGTCGGGAGCGATGAAGCCGAAGCCCTTTTCGGCGTTGAACCACTTGACGGTTCCGGTTGCCATACTGCTGTCCTTCTGTCCTATGGGCTGCTGGTGCGGCCCGATGCGATCGACGGTCGATCGCTGCCCCGCACGGCGGGTTGCCGACGGAGCGGGGGGCGAGGGGCGGGAGTGCGCTCAGGCATCCGCCGTCTCGTATCGGGTCATGCCACGCGGATCGGTCCGCCTCCGGGCAATCAGGTGGAGGCACGGGCGAGCGCCCGCTTGATGGAGGAATCAGTGAACATACCCTATCGGGTGACGTTCAGGTTCACAGGCTACGCGACCGAATCGTGACCTGGGAAGTCTTTCCGCCGAATTCCCTCACCATCGGTGAAACTCGGCACGATGTCAGAACGCTCGCAGCAAATGGGTGGAGAATCATGGGCATGAACCGCCGCCCCCTCGGTCTCGTCGCTGCTGCGTACGCAGCGGTCGTGCTGTGGGCGACCATCGGTCCGGCGCCCTGGCGCACGGCGGGGCACCAACTCGACGGCGGCATCCTGAATCCCGACGCGTGGACCGCTCCCGTCACCTGGACCACCGGATACTTCGCCGAGATCGCCTTCAACGTGGCGATCTTCCTGCCGGTCGGCGTGCTGGCGGCGCTGCTCATCCCCCGCCGTCGCTGGCCGCTCGCGATGCTCGCGGGTTTCGGCTTCACCGTCTTCATCGAGCTCGTGCAGGTGCCGGAGCCCACCCGTATCTCCGACCCCCGCGACCTCGTGATGAACACGGCGGGCGCGGTGCTCGGCGTGCTGATCGTCGTGCTCGCCCGCGGAGTGCGCCATGCCGGCCTCATGGCCGCGGCCCTGGTCGAGCAGATCCCCGAGCAGATCCCCGAACAGCTGACGGATGTCTCGGCACCCGCCTCCGCACGAGGCGAAGCCGTTCCCGTCGCCGTCGTGCCCGAACCCGCTCTCGTGGCGGCGCAGGTCGACCGCGCCGCGTAGCCGGGCGCTTCTTCCCCCTCCCCGAGCGATGCGCGCCAGTACAGTAGGCGGGTGACTTCAGCCGACTCGCCCGCCGCCGACACCGATCGGCGCGCCGGATGGGCGCGCCTCGCCGTCATCGGCGCGGTCGGCGGGCTGCTCTCCGGCGCCTTCGGCGTCGGCGGCGGCATCCTCATGGTGCCCTTGTTCGTGATGTTCGCCGGCATGGACCAGCGCCGCGCGTCGGCCACCTCGCTCGCGGCGATCGTGCCGACCGCGATCGTCGGCGCCATCACCTACTTCGTGAACGGCGAGGTCGACGTGATCCCCGCCCTGTTCGTCGCCGCGGGCGGCATCATCGGCTCGTGGATCGGTGCGCGACTGCTGCGCCGACTCCCCCTCGGCTGGCTGCGCTGGATGTTCATCGCCCTGCTCGTCGCCGTCGCGGTGCGCATGCTGCTCTTCGTGCCCGAGCGCGCGGCGATGCACCTCGAGCTCGACGCGCTCACGATCATCGGCATGGTGGCGCTCGGTCTCGTCATCGGCGTGGCATCCGGTCTCTTCGGCATCGGCGGCGGGCTCATCATGGTGCCCGCCTTCATGCTCTTCTTCGGCATGGGCGACCTCGTCGCCAAGGGCACCTCGCTCGCCGTGATGATCCCCACCGCGATCAGCGGTACCGTGACGAACGCCCGCGGCGGCGTGGTCGACCTGCGCGCCGGCATCATCGCCGGCATCGCGGCGACGGTGGCCTCGTTCGGCGGGGTCGCCCTCGCACACCTGATGTCGCCCGAAGTGTCGACCTGGCTGTTCGCGACCCTCGTCGTGATCGCCGCGGTGCAGCTCTCGGTGCGAGCCGTTCGGCTGCAGAAGAAGGAGAGGAGCGAACGTGTCGCTTGAAGCCGGTTGGTACGACGACGAATCGGATGCCGCGCTGCTGCGCTACTGGGACGGCACCGCGTGGACGCCGCACACCGCCCCGAGGCCCGCCGACGCCGCACCGAATCCGCTGCGCGTCGTCGCAGGAGGTGCCGGAGCAGCGCCGAGCGCGCCGTCGACACCGCCCGCGCCGCCCGCACCGCCGGCCGCGACTCCGCCGGCTCCGACCACGCCGCCGATTCCGCCGTTCGGCGCGGCGCCCGCATTCGACGACATCGACGAGTCGACGACGGCACGGCCCATGGGCGCTGCCCCGCAGCAGCCGTTCGCCGCGGCCGGTGCGCCCCCCGCCGTGCCCGCCTACCCGGGCGCTGCTCCGGCCGCGTTCCCGCCGCCGCCCGCCGCCCCGGGCGAGTTCCCGGCGTACACGCTGCCCGCGCCTCCCGGCTACGCCCTCCAGGAGCAGACGACCGCGCCACTCCCGCCCGGGTACGTCGGCGCACCCGGCCCGCAGTTCTCGTACGAGCCGTACCGCACGGCCGGTCGCACCTTCGTCGCGACGTGGCTGTTCGCGATGCTCCTCGGCTTCTGGGGCGCCGACCGCTTCTACCTCGGCAAGTTCGGCACCGCGATCGCGAAGCTCCTGACGCTCGGCGGTCTCGGCATCTGGGTGCTCGTCGACCTGCTGCTCGTGCTCACGGGCTCGCAGCGCGATCGTGACGGGCGCCCGCTCGAGGGATACGAGGAGCACAAGCGGACCGCGTGGATCGTGACGGGCGGCCTCGTGGGCCTCTGGGTGCTCACGGGCATCGTGTCGGGAATCGCGAGCCTCTTCGTGCGCTGACCCCAGTTCGTCAGCGCCCGGCGCGCAGCCGTTCCGCCTTCGCGGCCAGGTAGCGCTGCTCCGGGCCGTTCAGCGTACGTCGTGCCGCTTCGGTGAACGCGAGCGACGCAGCATCCGTCGAACCCGACAGCTCGAGCAGGTGCCCGCGCACCGCCCAGGTGCGGTGATGCTCGGCGAGCGTGCCGCCGGCCGCCGATTCTGATGCCTCGAGCGCCGCGAGCCCCGCCTGCGGTCCCTCGACCATGGCGAGCGCGACGATCCGGCCGAGCGAGACCATCGGGCCGGGGCTGAGCCGTCCGAGCAGGTCGTAGAGGCCGAGGATCTCGATCCAGTCGGTCTCGGCGGTGGAGGGCGCCTCGTCGTGCACGGCGGCGATCGCGGCCTGCAGCTGGTACGGGCCGATCGGCGCACGGTCGAGCACCTCGGTCACGAGCGCGACCCCTTCGTCGATCATGGCCCGGTCCCAACGGGAGCGATCCTGCTCGTCGAGCGGCACGAGGGCGCCCGCGGCTTCGGCCCGGGCCGCCCGGCGGGCATCGGTGAGCAGCATGAGGGCGAGCAGCCCGGTCGTCTCCCCCGAGGCATCGGCGTCGACCTCGCGCAACTGCCTGGCGAGGCGGATGGCCTCGGCCGAGAGGTCGACCCTGGCGAGCTCGTCGCCCGAGCTCGCCGTGTGGCCCTCGGTGAAGATGAGGTAGAGCACCTGGCGCAGCGCCGAGAGCCTCGCCTCGAGCTCGGGCGGGCGCGGCATCCGGAAACCCTCTCCACTCGCACGGATGCGCGCCTTCGCGCGTGAGATGCGCTGCGCCACGGTCGGTTCGGGCAGGAGGAGTGCGCGGCTGATCTCGGCGGTCGTGAGCCCGCCGACCGCGCGGAGCGTGAGGGCGAGCTGCGCGGGCCGGCCCAGTGCCGGGTGACAGCAGAGCAGGAACAGGGTGAGCGTGTCGTCGACGGCGGTCACGTGCGCGGGCTCTGGTTCGAGCTCGATCGCGCGGGACTCGCGGCGTCGGCGCGCGGCATCCGATCGTACCTCGTCGATGTGCCGCCGTGACGCGACGCGCACGAGCCAGGCGCGCGGGCTGTCGGGCACCCCGCTCGACGGCCACTGCTCGGCGGCGGCGATGAGGGCCTCCTGCATCGCGTCCTCGCATGCAGCGAAGTCGCCGTAGCGCCGCACGAGCACTGCGAGCGCCGACGGTGCGGCGGCTCGCAGCGCCCGAACGGCGTCGGCCTCGTCAGCCATCGGGGATCAGGCGTCGGCGCCCGATGCCATCTCGAGCACCGGTCGCACCTCGACGAGGCCGAACTGCGCCTCGGGGAACCGCCCGGCGATCTCGACCGCCCGAGCTTCGCTCTCGCAGTCGACGAGGTAGAAGCCGGCCAGCAGCTCCTTCGTCTCGGCGAACGGCCCATCGCTCGCGACGGTGCCGTCGTCGCCGTTCGTGACGCGCTTGGCGAGCGAGATGTCGGCGAGCGCCTCCGCCGCGATGTACTCGCCGCTCGAAGCGAGCTCGGTGCTGATGGCCTCGTAGAACTCGTAGCCCTCCGCCTGCTCCTCAGGAGTGAAGGCGCTCCACACGGCGCGCGACTCGGGGTTGCTGTAGATCTGGATCAGGTACTTCATCGGAATCGCTCCTTCGATCTGGGGAGGCAGAACCGCGCTCCCACCAGTATGTCGAGGCTGCGCTCGGGATTTCGACAGCAGGATCGCTCCGTCCGGAAGGGCTTGACAGCGCGCGCCCGTCTGAGGAGAGTTCGAGCGTCTGCATCGTGCTCAGGGGGCGTGCTCGGGAGGGGGCGGAGATGGCTGCGGTTTCGACCTTCGGCATCGAGGAGGAGTTCGTCTTCCTCGACCCTGCGACCCTTCGGCCGACGGATGTCGCGGGGGGCGCGTTCGACCGCCTCATCGCACGACCGGGGTTGGAGCGCATCACGCACCGCGAGTTCCTCGCCTCCCAGGTCGAACACGCCTCGACGGTGTTCACCTCGACCGACATGGCGCTCGACTCCCTCGTGAACTTCCGCCGCGAGCTCGCCGCAGAGGGGGAACGACTCGGGGTCGTCGTCGCGAGCGTCGGCGCACCGCCCGATGCGCACGGCTTCCCGACGGTCACCGACCTGCCGCGGTACCTCCGCATCCTCGACGACATGGGCGGCGTCATCGCCGACCACCAGATCCAAGGGCTCCACGTTCACGTCGGGGTCGCCGACCACGACGACGGGGTTCGCGCGCTCAACGTCACGCGAACCTGGCTCCCGCTCTTCTCGGCCCTGACCGGCAACTCGCCGTTCTGGCGCGGGCACGACACGGGATTCGACAGCTGGCGCAACGTCTCGCAACGTCGGTGGACCACGACGGGCTGCCCGCCGGTGTTCCGCGACGGCGCCGACTACGACCGCCGCCTGAAACGACTCATCGGGGTCGGCGGCATGAAGGACCAGGCGATCATCATGTGGAACGCCCGGCTCTCGTCGAAACTGCCGACGGTCGAGGTGCGCGTCGCCGACGCCCAACTCGAGGCGTGGTCCTCCGTGCTGCTCGCCGCGCTCTTCCGCGCACTCGTCGCGAGCGTCGTGGACGAGTCCTTGGACCGCGAGGCGTCGGTGCAGCCGAGCGCGGAGTCCGCTCCCGGCCCTGAGCTGTTGAACGCGTCCCTCATGCACTCTGCGCACTCGGGGCTGAGCGGTGACGTGCTCGACCCCGTGCTCGCAGAACTCCGGCCCGCCGGGGAGACGCTGGAGCGCTGTCTCAGCGTGCTGCAGCCTGCGCTCGAGGCCGCGGGCGACCTCGAACTCGCGCGCGAGGGCGTGGCCCGGCTGCTCGCCGACGGCACCGGTGCTGCTCGGCAACGCACGGCGTTCGCCGCGCGCGGCATGCCGGGCCTGCGCGAGCTGTACGGGTCGACGTTCACGGCGTCTCCCTCGCGTCGCCCTCACACGCCGGCGGCAGCGGACTCCTGATCGTCGCCGGCCCCGTTGCGCTTGCCGCGCTTGCCCGCGAGCCGGTGCGACTCGGTGACCTCGTGGGTGCGGCGCAGGGGCACGGCGACGTCGCCGTGGCGGCGTTGCGCGACGCGCACGAAGAGGAAGTCGACGAGCGCGAGCTGGGCGATGCGACTCGACATCGCGCCCATGCGGTAGCTCGACTCGCGGGCCCGCGTGAGCAGCACGAAGTCGGCGAACTCGACGATCGGCGACTCCGGGGAGTTCGTGATCGCCACCGTCGTCGCGCCCGAATCGCGCGCCGCGGCGAGCGCGTTGATCGTCTCGGTCGTGAGGCCCGAGTGCGAGATGCCGATCGCGACGTCCTTCGGCTTCCGCAGCGCGGCCGAGACGAGCGCGAGGTGGATGTCGACCGAGCAGAACGCCGAGATGCCGATGCGCGCGAGCTTCTGCTGCAGGTCCTGCGCGGTGAGCCCGCTCGCGCCGAATCCGTAGAGGTCGACGTGCCCCGCAGCATCGATCGCGTCGACCACGGCGTCGAGCGCCGTCGTGTCGAGTCCCGCGACCGTCTGCTCGATGGCGAGCACCTCGTGGTACGCGATCTTCGCGAGCACGTCGTCGGCCGAGTCGTCCGGACTGATGTCGGAGTCGGCGAGGCCGAAGCGGTCGCGCTCGGCGGCCTCGCGACTCACCGCTCTCGCCACCTCCATGCGGAACTCGCGGTACCCGCTGTAGCCCACCGTCTGGCAGAACCGCGCGACCGTCGAGAGCGAGGTGCCGCAGACGCTGGCGAGGTCGGTGATCGTCAGGTCGACGACGAGCGTCGGGTCGGCGATGATCACGTCGGCCACGCGCGCCTCCGACGAGCTCAGGCGCGGCAGCGCATCTCGCACGGCGGTGAGCACGTTCGCCGACATCACAGGGGCCTCTGTTCCGGGGATCGGGCGCCGGTGGACGCGGCGCCGCCGCCCGGTACGGTGCCGAGCAGCACTCCATCCTCGGGGGCGATGGCGGCGAATGCGAAGCGACGCGCCACCCCAGTCCGGGTCACATCGGCGAAGGCCACTCGGGCGCTGCCGAGGGCGACCGGGCTCGGCGCGATCACGCCGAGATCCCCGTCTCGAGCAGCTCGCGCACCGCGGTCGCGGTCAGCCGGCTCGCGGCGCGCGCATGGAGCGTCGGCAGCGGCAGCGCAGCTCCCGGTGCCACCGGGACGCCGACGTTCACGACGACGGCATCGGGTCGCATGCGCGCCACGTTCTCCACTCGTCGCCGTTGCACGCCGTCGGTGCCGACCGAGTCGACGAGCACGATGAGCGATCCCGACCCGGGCACCGCGGCATCGCCGCGGAGCACGTCGCCGCCGTCGGCGATCGTCGCCTCGACGTAGTCCCGGTCGCTGGCGACGGCGAGTGTCGAGCGGCCGCGCACATCGAGCACCGTTCGGGGGCCCGGTGCGGGCGCGATCACGCCGTCGACCGTGATCGCAGCGCGGGCGACGACGGCCCCGTCGAAGGACGACGACTCGCCGCGTTCACGTGCCTCGAGCGTGGCCGCCAGCCGCCGCACACGAGCGACCGCACGTTCGAGCACGTCGACCGGCAGGGTGCCGTCGTCGAGCGCCGCGAGGATCGCGTGCTGCACCTCGCGGAACTCGCGCACGTCCTGGTCGATCGCGGCCTCGGCGCCGAGGTTCGTCGGGTTCGAGATGCAGAGCAGGTCGGCGCCCGCGAGCAGCGCCTGCACGGCGCCGGCTCCCGCGCCGACGGACTCGCGCACGGCGGCCATGTCGAGCGCGTCGGTGATGATGACGCCGTCGAAGCCCATCGCCCGCAGGCGACCGAGGGCGACCGGATTCAGCGTCGCGGGCTGCTCGCCCCACTCGGGCACGATGATGTGCGCCGTCATGACCGCGTCGACGCCCGCGTCGACCGCCGCCTGGAACGGCGGCAGGTGCACGCGCTCGAGTTCGTCGAGCCCGATGGCGAGCTCCGGCATCGAGTGATGCGAGTCGAGGTGGGTGTCGCCGTGGCCCGGGAAGTGCTTGACGCACGCCGCAGCACCCGACGAGCGGATGCCCCGGAGCGCCGCGACCGCATGCCGAGCGACGAGCTCGGGCGTCTCGCCGAACGAGCGCACCCCGATCACCGGGTTGCGGGGGTCGGTGTTGACGTCGGCGACGGGCCCGAGCACGACGTTGGCGCCGACCGAGAGCGAGACCCGGGCGAGCTCGCGGCCCACGGCCTCGGTCAGTGCGAGGTCGTCGACGACGCCGAGCTGCGCCGCGCCCGGCAGCGTCGAGCCGGCCGCCGCTTCGACGCGGGTGACGTTGCCGCCCTCCTCGTCGATTCCCACCACGAGCGGAGGACGGTGCCCTCGGAGCTCGGCGGCCAGCGACATCCGCTCGCCCTCGTCACCGAGGTTGTGGGCGAACAGCACGACTCCGGCGAGGCCCGCGTCGAGTTCGTCGCGAAGCCATTCGGGCACGCTCCGGCCGAGGAATCCCGGCCAGAGCACGCCGTTCACGAGCGCGCGCAGCGCCCGATCGTCGATGGCGCCCACGATCAGCCCTTGACCGCGCCGGCCACGAGGCCCGACGAGAGCCGACGCTGCACGATGACGAAGAAGATCATGACCGGCAGGGTGATGAGCGTCGAGGCCGCCATGATGTAGCCCCACTCGTTGGAGTGCAGGCCGAAGAACGACTTCAGGCCGATCGCGACGGTGTAGTTCTCCGTCGCCCCGCCGAGCAGGGTCATCGCGAAGATGAACTCGTTCCACGCGGTGATGAACGAGAAGACGCTCGTCGCCACGAGACCCGGCATCACGAGCGGCAGCATGATCGAGCGGAACATGCGCCACCAGCTCGCGCCGTCGATGTAGGCGGCCTCCTCGAGCTCGACCGGCACGGCGGCGACGAAGCCGCGCAGCATCCAGATGCCGAACGGCAGCGAGAGCGCGACGTAGACGACCATGAGGCCGAGGAGCGTGTTCAGCAGGCCGAGGTCGCGCACCTGCACGAACAGCGGGATCACGAGCGCCTCGAGCGGCACCATCTGCACGACGAGGATCATGAGCAGCATCGCCGTACGGAACTTGAACTTGAACCGCGCGACCGCGACCGACGCGAGCAGTGCCACGACCGCGCTCGCGAGCACGGTCACGATCGCGACGATCGCGGAGTTGCGGAGGAAGACGTCGAAGCCGCCCTCGTTCAGCACGTAGGTGAAGTTGTCCCAGGTGAACTCCTTCGGCACGAGCGACTGGCCGCCGCTCGAGGCCTGCGCGTCGAACGCGCTCGAGACCATCCAGTAGACCGGGAAGAGGGTGAAGAGCAGCAGCGCGACGACGGCGACGATCTTGCCGAGGTTGCGTGCGGGGGAACGCCTTCTCACAGCTGTTCCTCCTTGAAGAGCGTGCGGATGTAGACCACGGTGATCGCGAGCAGCGCGAGTGTCAGCAGCACGGCGAGCGCCGAGCCGAAGCCGTAGCGGTTCTGGCCGAACGACTCGACGTACGACCACACGCCGAGGTTCAGCACCGAGCGGTTGGAGCCGGCGCCTCCCGGCATCAGGTAGACCTGCGCGAAGACCTTGAAGTCCCAGATCGTCGACAGGATGATGACGACCGAGAAGACGGGCTTCAGCGTCGGGAAGATGATCTTCCAGAAGCGGCGCCATGCTCCGGCGCCGTCCATCTCGGCGGCCTCGAGCATCTCCTTCGGCACGCCGAGGAGGCCCGCGAGGATCGTGATGGCCACGAACGGGAAGCCGTGGTGGATGACGTTCAGGAGCACGATGCCGTAGAAGGTCCACTGGTTCGTGAACCAGTTGTACGGCTCGTCCATGAGGCCCATGGCCATGAGCGTCGAGTTGACGATGCCCCGGTCGGCGTCGAAGATCCAGACCCAGACGTAGGTGCCGGTGACCGCGGGCATCGCCCAGGCGATCATGATGGCGCTCGCGACGACGGTGCGCCACAGCGTGCCGAGCGAGGCGAGCAGCAGGGCGACGAGCGTGCCGACGATGACCGTGCCGCCGACGGCCGCGACGGCGAAGCCGAGCGTGTTGGGCAGCACGACCGACCAGAGCGTCGGGTTGGTGAACGCCTCGACGTAGTTGTCGAGGCCGATGAAGTTCGGCTTCCCGCTGACGATCTCGCGCAGGCCGTAGTCCTGGAGCGAGAAGAGCACGACGCGGATGAGCGGCCACAGCATGAGGCCGCCGAGGATGATGAGCGCGGGTGCCAGCAGCACCCACGGTCGGGCTTTCGCCCAGGTCAGGAGACGGCGGCCACGGGGGCCGCGGCCACCCGGGCCGCCGGCCACGGGCGCGGACGCCGGAGCGCCCTCACCCGTGACCGGCAGCGTTGGTGCGAGATTCGACAAAGCGGATGCCTCAGTCGCCTCAGTTGCCGTTCATGATGGTGTCCATCTCGGCAGCGGCGTCCTTCGTCGCCTGCTCCACGGTCTTCTGACCGCTGAGGATGGCCTGCATCATGGTGTTCGTCGTCTGCTTGGCCTGCACCGCACCGAAGGTGGGCGTGACGGGCACGGATGCGCCGCCCTCGACCATCTGCTGGGCGAAGGGCTGCACGAGCGGGTCGGTCGACGCGAGCGCGTCGTCCATGAGGGACTCGAGGCCCGGGAAGTAGCCGGTCGAGTCGGCCCACTCGGCTGCGAACTTGCCGGTGGTCATGAGCTTCACGAAGGCGAACGCGAGGTCCTGGTTCTTCGAGGTGTTGAAGACCGAGAGGTGCGAACCGCCGAGGACCGACGGCGAGATGCCCTCCTCCTGGCCGGGGATGACCGCAGCGGCGATCTTGCCCTCGAGGTCGGGAGCCTTCTCGATGAGCGCCTTCGGGGTCCACGAGCCCGAGAGCATCATGGCGACGTTGCCCTGCGTGAACGCGTCGCGCACGTCGGTCTCCTTCCACGTGGTCGCGCCGGCCGACGAGAAGCCGTGCTTCAGCGCGAGGTCGGTGTAGAACTGGATGCCCTCCTGCGACTCCTTGCTCGCGAGGCCCGAGGTCCACTCGTCGCCCTTGAGCGTCGAGACCTCGCCGCCGGCGCCCCAGACCCACGGGTAGACGCCGAACTCGGCGTTGCCGGGCACGGCGAAGGCGAGCATCTCGGGGTGCGCGGCCTTGATGGCCTCACCCGCTGCGACGATGTCGTCCCAGCTCGTCGGCGCCTCGAGGCCGAGCTCCTCGAAGACGTCGGCGCGGTAGACGATCGAGCGCACGCCGGCGTACCAGGGCATGCCGTAGAGGTCGCCGTCGTAGGTGCCGGCGACCTCGAGGCCGTCGACGAGGTCCTTCTCGAGGCCCTTCTCGGCGGCGACGTAGTCGGTGAGCGGCGCGAGTGCGCCGGCGTCGGCGAACTCGGCAGTCCAGGTGGTGCCGGTCTCGGCGACGTCGGGCGTGGTGCCGCCCGCGATCGACGTGACGAAGCGGTCGTGGGCGTCAGCCCACTGCACGTACTCGACGTCGAGGGTCGCACCGGTCTCCTCGGTGAACGCCTCGCCGACCTTCTCGAAGAAGGGCTCGGAGTCGGGGTTGGTGCCCTCCATGATCCAGACGGTGAGGGTCTCGCCCTTCGCGTCGATGGGGCCGTTGTCTGCGGCGGGCGTCTCGCCGCTCGAGCAGGCTGCCAGGGCGAGCGCGGCGGTGAGGCCGAGCGCTGCGACCGGGAGGAAGCGCTTGTTCATAAGGGGGTCTCCTCGTTGAAACTGTCAGTGGCACGCGTGTGCCCAGCTGTGAATCTGAAACGGATGTGCATCTGAACCAGAACGGACTCTGGAAGTAGTATTCGGGAATGGCGGTCAGTTTGCAAGAAACTTCCGAATCGACGGAATGGGTGCTCGGCATCGACGTCGGCGGCACGGGCAGCAGGGCCGCCCTCGAGCCCGCGGCGACGACGTCGCACGAGGCCGACGGCGGAGCTCGCCGTGCGCTCGACGGCCCGCCGGTGTCGATCACGCCGAGCGGCAGCACCGCACTCGGCGTCGTCGGGTCATTGATCGAACGGGCCCGGGCCGAGTGGCCCGAGGCGCGGATCAGCGCGGTCGGCATCGGCGCCACTGGGCTCGCCTCGCTCGTCTCCTCGCCCGCTGCGTCACTCGCCGCGCTGCGCGAGGCGGCCGGCGCACCGGTCGCGCTCGCGATCGATGCGGTGACCGCGCACCTCGGCGCGCTCGGCGGTCGGGCGGGCGCGGTCGTCGCAGTGGGCACGGGGTCGATCGCGATCGGGACCGACCTGCGAGACGTCTGGCGCAGGGTGGGCGGATGGGGTCACCTCTACGACGACCGAGGCTCGGGCGCGTGGATCGGGATCGAGGGCCTGAAGGCCGCGATCCAGACCCACGACGGTGTCACGACGGATGCCGCGGCGCTCCTCTCCGCGGCCGAGTCGCGCTTCGGCCCGGCGCCGGACTGGCCGGCGCAGCTGTACACGCGCCACGATCGCGGCTCGGTGCTCGCCGGCTTCGCAGCGGATGTCGCGGGCCTCGCGTCGGTGGGCGATGACGTCTCGACGGGCATCATGGCCGAGGCGGGCGCCCTCGTCGCAGCGACGCTCGCCACGGCACTCGACCCCGCGCTGCCCGATCCGAAGCTGGCCGCAGGCACCGGCGGCGTCTTCGCCGCGGGCGGCGCCTTCACGAGCGCATTCGAGCGCGAGTTCGCGCGACTCGCGCCCGACGCATCGCTCGTGCCCGCAGCGGGCGGCCCGCTGGACGGGGCGGTGCACCTGGCTCGACTCGCCGCGACCGGCGAGGTGCCCGCGGGGCATCCGCCGTACCTGTGGCGCTGACGGACGTTCGCTGACGGAGGTTCGCTGACGGACCCGGCGCCGACGGATCAGCGGGCGCTGTCGGCGGAAGGGGCTCCGGCGGGCGGGTCGTCGTCGGCCGGCGTCTGAGCCGCCTGCGCGGTACCCGCCTCACCCGAGGGCTTCCTGCCCGCCCCGAACGCGAGGGCGAAGACCAGACCGATGGCGACGCCGATGCCGATGCCGACCGCGAGGTTGTCGAGCGAGACGCCGAGCGAGACCCCGATGCCGGAGCCGAGTGCGAGTCCGATGCCCCAGCCCTCGACGGAACGAGGCGGCGGCTTCGCCCCCTGCGGGGACTCGGGTGCGTCGGTCATGGGTACAGCTCAGTCCATCGCGTGCGTCGCCGCATCCGCCGCGCGAGGGAGATCGTGAGGCGTCAGCAGCCCGGACCCGATGGGTTCGCGTTGCAGTCGCCGTTCGTGAGCACGGTGTCGAAGTCGCCGACGAGTACGCGCTGCGGGTCTCCGGCGACCGCGAGCGTGCCGGCGATCGAACGCCAGCCCGAGCCGGCGAATCGATACTCCGCCCGCAGCACGGCCTCGAGTGCGACCGTGTACTCACCGGAGTCGGCGAAGACGCGGCTCGTGCCCGTCGCCGTGAACTCGCGCTGTCCGAGCGCCGCCCACGTCGCGCCCGGCGCTCCGCTCTCGATGACGACGCCGTCGCTGTGCCGCCAGCGGTACCCGACCGGCGTGAACCGCACGTCGGCGGGTTGGCCGAGCAGCGTGCCCGACACCACCTGCACGGATGCCGCGGCCACGAAGTTCGCCGGAAGGTCCTCGACCGCCCAGCCGCCGGGCTCCATGCCGTTGCCCGGCTTCGCGGGGATGAAGGACGCGATGTCGCGGAGGGTGACGACGACGGCCGGGGCCGGCGCCGCGGGGTCTTCGGGAATCTGATCCGCTCTACAGCTGGCGGGATCAGTTGGCTTGCAATTGTCGATTTCCACGCCGAGAGCGAAGTCCACCGAATTCAGTTCGTCTGATCCTTCGACTGACGCATCGACCGGCGCCTCCGGGTCTGTGTTCAGCACCGGTGGCTCTCCTGGAAGCTCCGTACGTTCTTCTGCTCGGATGACAGCACCCGAGTCGGTGACGTCCCCGACGATGTAGTCGATCGAGTTGATATCCCCCGGCGCAAGTCCTCCTGCGAGCGCGAGCGACGCCGTCACCAGGACAGCCTTCCTCAGCAGAAGTCTTCGCCGGACCACGACTGCGCCCCTGAAACTACCAACTGGGCCGGAGCTTTGACCGAGCTGGATTCAAACTCCACCTGGATAGGCGCACGATTCAGTCGCTCGGGCGGAGTCACATCTGCCCCAGCCGCATCTATGACTCGAACCCCCGAGACATCGAGGCAGAGATATACGCTGACCGTCGCAACGCCGTCGGCCTCAACCTTCTCGACCAGACCTGCGTTGTCGAAGAGTGTGTCACCCTGCGTGCGCGTCCCACTCTCTTGAAGCCGTTGCAACGAATCCTCAAGTCCCCTCGCGTATGACGGGCTGGCCACCTCGTCTAGTTGCGAGGTGTCAGCTACGCCTGCCGCTGTCAGCTGATCGACGATGGCTAGGTGCGCCTCATACGCCTCAACTGCTGCCGCCAGCGCCTCCTCATCCGAGGCGAAGATCGGGTCCGCGGCATCCGCAGAGGGGCTCGGCGATGGCGCTGGAACAGCGCGGGCGCACCCGCTCAACAGCACCGCGACGGCACCGGCCGCGGCGAGCGCGGCACGGGCGCTCGGGCGCGGCCACCGCGTCGATCGGGAGAGGGACATGGCGAACACCCTAGGCGAGCCGCCGGGGTCCGACCACGGTTATCCACAGCGGCCGGCTCACGCCCGCGCGAGGATCCCCGCCACGTCGGCGCCTCGCGGCAGCACCCCGTACTGCCGCCCGCCCTCGTCGCCGAGGCGCGTGCGCACGAACGCATCGGCGACGCCGCCCGGCGAGGTCCGCAGCATGAGCGACCCCTGCAGCACGAGGGCCAGCCGCTCGGTCAGCTCCCGCGCGAGGAAGGCGACGCCAGCGGCATCCGGCGCCGACAGCTCGCGCACGAGCGACCTGGCCGCATCGAGCGCGGAGACGAACACGGGCGACTCCCCCGCCGCCGCACCGACCTCGTCGAAGAACGCCTCGAACGCCTCGGGTTCGCGCACGAGCACGCGCAGCACGTCGAGTGCGATGACGTTGCCCGATCCCTCCCAGATCGCGAGCAGCGGCTGCTCCCGGTAGCGGCGCGCGAGCGGGAACGCCTCGGTGTACCCGTTGCCGCCGAGGCACTCGAGCGCCTCGGCGGCGTGCCCGGCACCGCGCTTGCACACCCAGTACTTCGAGACCGCCGTCGCCAGTCGGCGGAACGCCTGCTCCGCGCCATCCGCGTCGCTGTCGTACGACCGCGCGAGCCGCATCGCCGTGAGCGTCGCCGCCTCCGACTCGAGCGCCAGGTCGGCGACCACCGCGGCCATCGCCGGCTGGTCGACGAGCAGCGCGCCGAATGCGCGCCGGTGCCGCACATGCCACGCGGCCTCGGCGACCGCCTGCCGCATGCCCGCCGCCGAGCCGATCACGCAGTCGAGCCGGGTGCGCGTGACCATCTGCACGATCGTCGCGACGCCGCGCCCCTCCTCGCCGATGAGCCAGCCCGTCGTGCCGTCGAGCTCGATCTCGCTCGACGCGTTCGACCGGTTGCCGAGCTTGTCCTTCAATCGTTGGATGCGGAACACGTTCCGCGAACCGTCGGGCAGCACCCTCGGCACGAAGAAGCAACTGAGTCCGTGCTGCGCCTGCGCGAGCACGAGGAACGCATCGCTCATCGGCGCGCTGCAGAACCACTTGTGGCCCGTCAGCCCGTACTCGGCGCCCCACGACCCCGCGCCGCCGCCCGAACCCGAGCCGCCGCGCCGTTCGGCCCGCGTCGTGTTCGCCCGCACGTCGGATCCGCCCTGCTTCTCGGTCATCGCCATGCCCACGAGCGCCGACGGCTTGGCCCCGCCACCGCCGCCGAGCGCCGGGTCGTACGAGCGGCTCAGCAGCCGCGGCATCCATTCGTCTCGCAGACCGGATGCCGCGAGCTCGAGCGTCGGCACCGCCGCGTGCGTCATCGACACCGGGCAGGCGTGGCCGGGCTCGACCTGCGCGAAGAGCAGGAACGCCGCCGCCCGATCGACGTTCGCACCGGGTCCGGGCGCAGCAGCGGCACTCGTGTGCGCACCGGCGGCGACGGCCGACCCGATCACGCGGTGGTAGGCGTCGTCGTACTCGACCTCGTCGAGGCGACGGCCCCAGCGATCGAACGTGTGCAGCACGGGCGGGTGGGTGTTCGCACGCTCGGCGTCACGCTGGAAGGCCGCAGAGCCCACGAGCGCGCCGACGTCGGCGAGCGAGGCCCGAGCGGATGCCGCTCCGCCGCCGCTCCCCCATCGCGCGACCGCCTCGACGAGCGGCGTGTTCGCCGTGTACTCGTCGATGCCCTCGCGCGCGGGCACCTGGTTCTCGACCTCATGCGTGCTGATCATCTTCGACCTCCGCGCCCATTCTCGCGCTTCCGCAATGTGCTGATGGCCCACGATTTCGCTCTGGGTGAACGCAGCCGCCGGATGGCCCCGTCGCGCTTGCGTCACCCCGCCCACCGTGTGAGGCTGTAACGCTGCAATGTCGTACGGGGGTGCGATGCTGCAGGTCGAGCGAGGGGTTGGCTGCCCTGGCCGGTGCTGTGCGCGCACGAACGCGCCTCGGCAGGCGGTGTCCGCTCGATTCCCTGACTCCTCGCAATGGAGACGTCATGCTCGGAAAAATCCTTGTCCGTTACCTGAAACCCTACAAGTGGCTCCTGCTCGGTGTGCTGGTCTTCCAGTTCATCTCCGCACTCGCCACGTTCTATCTGCCGCGCCTCAACGCCGACATCATCGACAACGGCGTCAGCAAGGGCGACACCGCCTACATCTGGTCGACCGGTTCGTTGATGCTCGTGATCTCCCTCGGGCAGATCACGGCGTCGATCATCGCCACCTACTTCGCGGCACGCGCCGCGATGAGCGCCGGCCGCGACATCCGCGACCACGTCTTCGAACGCGTCTCGGGCTTCTCGGAGCGCGAGGTGTCGAGGTTCGGCCCCGGCTCGCTCATCACCCGCAACACGAACGACGTGCAGCAGGTGCAGATGCTCGCGATGATGGGCGCGACGATGCTCGTCACCGCACCGATCCTCGCGATCGGCGGCGTCATCTTCGCCCTGCAGCAAGACGTCGGCCTCAGCTGGATCATCGCGGTGGCCGTGCCCACCCTGCTGATCATCGCGATCATCGTCATCAGCCGCATGGTGCCGCTGTTCCGCAGCTACCAGCACAAGCTCGACAACGTGAACCGCATCATGCGCGAGCAGCTCACCGGCGTTCGCGTCGTGCGCGCGTTCGTGCGCGAGCCCATTGAAGAGGAGCGCTTCCGCGGCGCGAACACCGACATCATGGTCGTCGGCCGCAAGGTCGGTTCGCTCTTCGTGCTGCTCTTCCCGCTGTTCATGCTCGTGCTCAACGTCACCGTCGTCGGCGTCGTGTGGTTCGGCGCATTCGCCGTCGATGCCGGCGAGGTGCAGATCGGCACGCTGTTCGCCTTCATGCAGTACGTGATGCTCATCCTCACGGGTGTGCTCATGGCGAGCTTCATGACGATCATGATCCCGCGCGCCGCGGTCTCGGCCGAGCGCATCGGCGAGGTGCTCGACTCGACCTCGACGCTGGCACGCCCCGAGAACCCGGTGACGGTCTTCCCGACGCCGGGTTCGGTCGAGTTCACCGACGCCGCGTTCACCTACCCCGGTGCCGAACACCCGGTGCTCTCGGGCATCACGTTCGGAGCCGCTCCCGGTGAGACGGTCGCGATCGTCGGATCGACGGGTGCCGGCAAGACGACCCTCGTCTCGCTCATCCCGCGGCTCTTCGACGCCACGGGCGGCAGCGTGAAGGTCGGCGGCGTCGACGTGCGAGAAGCCGACCTCGACCACCTCTGGTCGTCGATCGGCCTCGTACCGCAGCGCCCGTTCCTCTTCACCGGAACGATCGCCTCGAACCTTCGCTACGGGCGTGAAGACGCCACCGACGAAGACCTGTGGCACGCACTCGAGATCGCCCAGGGCCGCGACTTCGTCGAGGAGATGGACGGGCAGCTGAACGCGAAGATCTCCCAGGGCGGCACGAACGTCTCGGGCGGTCAGCGGCAGCGACTCGCGATCGCCCGTGCGATCGTGCACCGCCCCGACATCCTCGTGTTCGACGACTCGTTCTCGGCGCTCGACCTCACGACCGACGCCAGACTCAGGCAGGCGCTCTGGCGCGAACTGCCCGAGGTGACGAAGATCGTCGTCGCCCAGCGCATCTCGACCATCACCGATGCCGACCGCATCGTGGTGCTCGACGACGGCGGCATGGTCGGACTCGGCACGCACGAACAACTGCTCGAGACCTCGCAGACCTACCGCGAGATCGTCGAATCCCAGCTCGGAGTGGAGGCCGCCCGATGACCGCACAGACCCCGCTCTCCGCTGAGGAGCAGATCGAGATCGAGCTCGGCGAGCAGGCTCGCATCAACGCCGACGACTGGAGCGGCGCCGTCGCACCGGGCAAGGCGAAGAACTTCGGGCAGAGCTTCGGCCGTCTCATCGGGCTGCTGAAGCCGCACGCCTTCGCGTTCATCCTGGTGTCGATCCTCGGCGCCATCGGCGTCGTGCTCACGGTGTGGGCGCCGAAGGTGCTCGGCGAGGCGACGAACATCATCTTCGCCGGCGTCATCGGCCAGCAGTTGCCCGCGGGCTCGACGACCGAGCAAGCCGTCGAGGGGCTGCGTGCCGCGGGTCAGGACGACCTCGCCAATGTCGTCGCGACGGCGGGCGTCGTGCCCGGCGAGGGGGTCGACTTCGTACGGCTGAGCCAGGTCATCATCCTCGTGCTCGCGCTGTACATGGCGGCGTCGGTGCTCACCTGGGTGCAGGGCTACGTGATCAACGTCATCATGGTGAAGACCATGTGGCGCCTGCGCGAGTCGGTCGAGGCGAAGATCAACCGCCTGCCGCTGAGTTACTTCGACAAGGTTCAGCGCGGCGAGCTGATCTCGCGAGTCACCAACGACATCGACAACATCACGCAAGCGATGCAGCAATCCCTGTCGACCGTGGTCACCTCGGTGCTCACCGTCGTGGGCGTGCTCATCATGATGTTCACGATCTCGTGGCAGCTCGCCCTCGTGGCGCTCGTGTCGCTGCCGCTCATGGCGGTCATCTTCGGCATCATCGGCCCGAAGTCGCAGAAGGCGTTCGGCATCCAGTGGCGCAAGGTCGGCCGACTGAACGCCCGCGTCGAGGAGTCCTTCTCGGGCCACGCGCTCGTCAAGGTCTTCGGCCGCGAAGAGGACTCGCGTGCGAAGTTCAAGGCCGAGAACCAGGAGCTCTACGAGGCATCCTTCAAGGCGCAGTTCCTGTCGGGCATCATCATGCCGGGCATGATGTTCATCGGAAACCTGACGTACGTCGGCATCGCGGTGCTCGGCGGGCTCATGGTCTCCACCGGGCAGCTGCGTCTCGGCGACGTGCAGGCGTTCATCCAGTACTCGCAGCAGTTCACCCAGCCCCTGTCGGAGCTGGGCGGCATGGCTGCGGTGGTGCAGTCGGGCACGGCTTCGGCCGAGCGCGTCTTCGAACTGCTCGACGCCGAAGAGCAGGAGCCCGACGCGGCTGATGCCCCGGCGCCCGCCGACGGCGACGGCACGATCGTGTTCGACCACGTCGCGTTCTCGTACACGCCCGAGCGCCCGCTCATCACGGATCTGTCGTTCCAGGTCGAGCCCGGGCAGACGGTCGCGATCGTCGGTCCGACCGGCGCCGGCAAGACGACGCTCGTGAACCTCATCCTGCGGTTCTACGAGCTGAACGGCGGCCGCATCCTCGTGAACGGTCAGGACATCGCGAACCTCACGCGTCACGACGTGCGTGCGCGTACGGGCATGGTGCTGCAGGATCCGTGGCTGTTCGCGGGCTCGATCCGCGACAACATCCGTTACGGTCGCCAGTCGGCGACCGACGACGAGGTGCTGGCCGCGGCGCAGGCGACCTACGTCGACCGCTTCGTGCACTCGCTTCCCGACGGGTACGACACCGTGCTCGACGAAGAGGCGTCGAACGTGTCGGCCGGTGAGAAGCAGCTCATCACGATCGCCCGTGCGTTCGTGGCGCAGCCGTCGGTGCTGATCCTCGATGAGGCGACCTCCTCGGTCGACACCCGCACCGAGCTGCTGCTGCAGCACGCGATGGCGGCGCTCCGCGAGGGGCGCACGTCGTTCGTGATCGCACACCGCCTGTCGACCATCCGCGATGCCGACCTCATCCTCGTGATGGAGCACGGCGACATCGTCGAGAAGGGCAACCACGACGAGCTCATCGCTGCGAAGGGCGCGTACTACCGCCTCTACAACTCGCAGTTCGAGCAGGCGGCGACCGACCTCGACGCGGAGCTCGCTGCTGCGGAAGACGGCACGGTCGTCACCTCGGCAGACGGCGAGTCCGAGGGCGGCGACGCCGAGTCCGCTGCGGCGACGGCCGGCGACGCCGAGCCGAGTTCGGAGCCCGACGCCGCGAAGATCTGACACCCGCTCCACCCGACTGCCCGTCGGATGCCTCAACCGAGGCGTCCGGCGGGCAGTCGGCGTTCGGGGCGCAAGGCCCTTGACGACCACCGACGCGACCGGAAAGATGAGGAAGGTTCAGCCGGGCTCAACCATGCCCCGCACGAACGATCGTGGACACACCGTGACCGAAGCGCCATCGCGCACAAGGGAGTACGCCATGTTCCGCCTGAGCACCGCCCGTCAGCTCGCCGTCGCCACTGCAGCGGCACTGATCCTCACCGTAGTGAGCGCCACGCCGAGCGTGGCGAAGCCGGCGCCCCCGCCCGGCGGCGACGACCAGTTGGCGGTCTACACCGGCGAGGTGGATGCCGCGGGGCTCGCGGCGATCGTCGCGCTCGGCGTCGATCGGAGCGAGATCGTGGCGACCCCGGCCCCCGAGGCCGGGACCGTCGACATCGAGGTGATCCTCTCGGGCGAGCAGGTCGCGGAGCTGGCGAAGTCCGGCGCCGACCTCGAGCAGAAGACCTCCGTGCAGCGTCGGGCACTGGCGCCCGGCGACGGCGTGTTCCGCACCTACTCGGGCCCCGGCGGCCTCCAGGAGGAGCTGGTGGCACAGGCCGCCGACAATCCGACGATCGCCGAACTCGTGGTGATCGGCCAGACCATCAACGGCCAGGACATCACCGCGGTGCGGGTCACGAAGAACGCCTCGAAGGTGAAGGACGGCAAGCGACCGGCGACCGTGTTCTCGGCCGCGCAGCACGCGCGGGAGTGGATCACGCCCGAGATGGTGCGACGCCTGCTCGACCACGTGCTGACGGGATACGGCAACGACCCGCGCATCACGAAACTCGTCAACACGACCGAGATGTGGTTCATCCCGGTCGCCAACCCCGACGGGTACGACTTCACGTTCGAAGACGGCCAGCGACTCTGGCGCAAGAACGTGCGCGACATCGACGGCAACGGCGTCATCACGCCCGGCGACGGCGTCGACCTGAACCGCAACTTCCCGACCCGGTGGGGCTACGACAACGAGGGCTCCTCGCCGAACCCCGGAAGCGAGACCTATCGCGGCAGCGCGCCGGCATCCGAACCCGAGACGCAGGCGCTCGACTCGCTCTTCGCGAACATCACGCCGGAGTTCCTCGTGAACTACCACTCGGCGGCCGAGCTGCTCCTGCACGGGATCGGCTGGCAGGTCGCGACGCCGTCACCCGACGACGTGCTCTACGAGGCGATGGTCGGCGACGACGCGACCCCGGCGGTTCCCGGCTACGACCCCGACATCTCGGCCGAGCTCTACACAACGAACGGCGACACCGACTCGCACATGCAGGAGGCGTACGGAACGCTCGGCTTCACACCCGAGATGTCGACGTGCGAAGCGGCATCCGACTCGGTGCCCGACGACGAGTGGCTGGCGGAGGACTGCCAGAGCGGCTTCAACTTCCCCGACGACGAGGCGCTCATCCAGACCGAGTTCGAGAAGAACATCCCGTTCGCACTCGCGGTCGCGGAGTCGGCACTCGACCCGAACGACCCGATCTCGGTCGTCGACCGCGATGCCGCCGACTTCGTCGTCGACAGCTTCGACGTGTCGTACGGCGACCCGCAGCCGGTGGCCGTCACCGCGAAGCGCGACCTCACGGCGAAGTTCATGCAGTACCGCATCAACGACGGCCGCATGCGCCTCGCTCCCGTGAAGGAATGGCAGGGCGGCGAACGGTACGGCGACGAGAACGACGACTACTACGCCGAGTACCGGGGCACCGTGAAGGGTGCGAGCCCCGGCGACACCGTCGAGGTGTGGTTCTCGGCGTTCCCGTCCATCCGCGACGTGCTGAAGGGCGAGAAGTTCAAGAAGATCGAGAGCGAGCACTTCACGTACACGCTCGCGCAGGACACCGGCAACCCGGTGCTCGTGATCGCCAACGAGGACTACACGGGCGTGAACCCGACCTACCCGCCGGGCACGACCGAACCGAAGTACCTCGACGAGCACGTCGCCGCCATCGAGGCGAACGGCGTGACGCCCGACACCTGGGATGTCGACGCGCAAGGAGTGCCGCATCCGCTCGGCGTGCTGTCGCACTACCAGTCGGCGTTCTGGTACCTCGGTGACAACCGGCTCACGCAGGACCCGGAGGACGCGCTGACCGACACCTTCCAGTTCGGACCGCTCCCCGACCTCTCGGTCGCCGAACGGCAGCAGTACCTCACGATCGCGGTGCGCGACTGGATGAACGAGGGCGGCAGGCTCGCGGTCTCCGGCGAGACCGCAGGGTACTTCGGCCTGCTGGGCGACGCGCTCGGCGGCATCTACTACGGGCTCGACGGCGCTCCCGAGGAGGACTGCGTGGTCACGCAGGACTTCTTCTCGGACTGCCTGCTGCTGGCCGACGACTTCACGCAGTACTGGCTGGGCGGGTACAACCGAACACCGCTCGTCGCTTCGGGAGTGACCGGCACGGCCGAGCCGCTCACCGGCGTCGAGGCCCTCTTCGGCGGACCGGCGACGGTCGACAACCCGATCGACGAGGTCGGGGCGTTCACGCCCACGAGCGAGGTGCTGCCCGTGGCCGAGTTCCCGCAGTTCGAGAGCTGGGCCGCAGCCGACTACGTCGATGCCGAAGGCCGGGTCGTGCCGGTCGAGGGAGCCTGGGCGGTCGCGGCGACGCACATCGACGACGGCTACCAGCGACTGGCTCGCACGTTCGACCTGACCGGTGTGCCGGCGGCCGACGCGCCGACGTTCGAGGCGCAGATGGCCTTCGAGACGGAGGCCGGCTACGACCACGTGATCGTCGAAGCGCGTCCGGTGGGAACCGAGGAGTGGACGACGCTCCCCGACCTGAACGGCGGCACCTCGGCCGAGGTTCCGACCGAATGCGAGGCCGGATTCCTCCTGGCCGAGCATGCCAACCTCGAGCACTACCTGACCGGCGGCAACCCGTGCACGCCGACGGGCTCGAGCGGTTCGTGGAACTCGTTCACCGGGTCCTCCGGCGGCTGGGTGCCCGTGGCGTTCGACCTCAGCGCCTACGCGGGCGCTCAGGTCGAGGTGGTCGTGAGCTACGTCACCGACCCGTCCTCGGGCGAAATGGGGCTCATCCTCGATGACACGAAGCTCGTCGTCGCGGGCGCCGACACCCAGGCCGAGGGCTTCGAGACGGGCCTCGGCGCGTGGCAGGTGCTGGACGCACCCGAAGGAAGCCCAGGCAACAGCTCGAACTTCGAGCGCACCGAAGGGCTCGGCGCGATCATCGCGGCGACGGCGACACCCGACTCGCTGCTCCTCGGCTTCGGCCTCGAGCAGCTGTCGACGGATGCCGAGCGCACGGCGGTGGTCGAGCGGGTGCTCGCGCACCTGCTCGGGTAGCCATCGGCCCGGCTCGTCGAAGCCGAGCACCGACGACGCCGGCCCGGTACCCCGTGAGGG
>NZ_JBHURI010000068.1:0-22598 GCF_042673425.1 Agromyces sp. NPDC056965
CGGCCGGCGAGTGCCGGTCGGGCGCGAACGGTTCAGCGCGAACGGGTCAGGGAGCGACCGCGATCGAGAAGATGTGCATCGAGCCGTTCGTCGGCAGTACGACGAAGTCGACCGTCTTGCCGGCCGTCAGCGGCACCGAGTGCGCGAACATGCGGTACTGGTAGGCGGCATCGCCGTATCCGCTCGGCCGGTTCCGGCCGTTCGTCGAGATGGCGAGTTCGGCGCCGTGCGCGTTCTCGTCGTGGAACGACCAGTTCGGGAATCCGATCGCTCCCGAGCTCGTGGTGCCGTCGGTGTAGAAGACGGTCGCCGTGCCGGTCGCACTGGTGCTGGAACCGGAGCCGAGGAAGACGAGACGCTGCCCCTGCCCGCCGATGCGGAGCGCCTGCCCGGCCGCGGTGACGTTGTCGGCGGTTCCCGGCTCGGAGGCGGGCATCAGCAGCGTGGCTCCGAGGGCCTCGATCGCCGCGCCCGGGCCGGCTCCGGCCGCCGCGAGCTGCTCCGCCGAGAACGTGTTGCCCTCGTTGTCGAAGCTTCCCGCCGTCGGCTGCGACGCGGTCGTGATGGCGACGCTGTTGAACAGTGCGGCGAGCGAATCCGTGGGCGGCGTGGTCGGCATCGCCCGCACTCCGGTCGCGCTGCCCGCTCCGTCGCCGCCATTGTAGCTGACGGTGGCGGTGAAGATGCGAAGGGCGAACCCGGGGCGCTTCTCGGGGACGCGAACCTGGAAGGTCGCGGTCTGGTCGCGGCCCGACTTGATCGCGTCGAGCTTCTGGCTCGACGGCACGACCTGCCAGCCGACCGGTCCGGCGAAGGAGACGACGACCGAGCTCATCTTCGCCGACGAGTCGTTCGACACGGTGACCTCGACCGTTGCGATGGCCGGGCCGTCGAGGCCGACCTCGGGAACGGCGACGGTGATCTCGGGAGCCGGCTCGGCCGCGTCGGATGCCTCGGGCGCGGTGTCGGGCGCCTTCGACTTCTCCGGCGCGGGTGCGGCCGTCTCGGGCGCCTCGGATGCCGGCGCCTCCGTCTCGGGCGCCTCGGTCTCGGGCGCGCTGTCGTCGGGTGCCTCGGACGCCGGGGCATCCGTTGCCGGCGCCTCGGTCTCAGGGGCCTCGGTGGACGCAGGCGACTGCGACGTGGCGGGCGACTCCTCGGCGAACGCGCCGTATGCGGCCGATGTCGACCAGGTGGACGCGGCGAGCACGAACACGCCGGCGATCGCGGCCTTGCGAAGGAACTTCATGGACATGGTTTTCCTCTCAGCTGATCGGTCGGACGACGGCGGGCATGGCGGATCGTACGGAGTCGAGCCCGAGGCGCAGCTTCTTCCACTCACCGCGCGTGAAGTCGGGCACCTCGACGGGCTTGCCGCCCTTCTCGAGCGACTTCACGCTGAGCGGCACGGGCGCGCACCAGGCGGCGGAGTCGTAGACGTCGATGTCGGGCACGAGGCCGGCGCGCATCTGCTGCACGATGCGCCACTGCAGGATGTAGTCCATGCCGCCGTGGCCGCCACCGGCGGCCGGACCTTCGAGGTCCTTCCAGAGCCAGTGGTCGAACTCCGTGCGCATCGCGCTCGCTCCGCGCCAGGTGTCGCCGCCGTGGTACGGCTCCGCGTAGATGCGCGCACCCGTCGAATCGGCGCCGACGTAGTCCTCGAAGATGCCGCGGCTGCCCTCGAGCGTGTTGATGCGGCTGTACGGGCGGGGCTGGCTCACGTTGTGCTCGGCCCGGATCGTGCGGCCGTTCGCCGTCGTGATCATGCAGGTGACGAGGTCGCCGTTGATGTACTCCTCCTTCCACGAGCGGTGGTCGCGCGGCACGAAGCGCTCGCGGTAGTCGGCGAGGCCGCGCGCCGCCGTCGCCGTCGCCGTCAGCGTGTCGAGGCGGTCGCCCCGGTTGATGTCCATGGTGGCGGCGATGGGTGCGAGTCCGTGCATGGGGTAGAAGCTCGCGGTGCTGCGGGTGTGCCAGAGACGGCGCCAGTCGTCGGTGTAGTAGCCGTCGGCGAACAGCAGGGAGCGGAGGTCGTGCAGGTACCCGCCATGGCCGCTCGTCACGTCGCCGAAGACGCCCTCGTGCGCCATCTTGAGCATCGCGAGCTCGTTGCGTCCGTACGAGCAGTTCTCGGCGAGGAACAGGTGCTTGCGCGTGCGCTCCGAGGTGTCGACGAGGTCCCAGAGCTCGTCGAGCTCGGTCGCGATCGGCAGCTCGATCGCCGCGTGGGCTCCGGCGAGCAGGGCCGCCTTGCCGTGCGCGTGATGGAACTCCCACGGCGTCGCGATGTAGACCAGGTCGAGCTCTTCGGTGTCGAGCATCTTCTGGAACGACCCGTCGCCGCCGCCGTACTCGCGCGGACGTGCCTTGCCCTTGCCGGCGACCCGATCGGCTGCCCGCTTCGCCCGGTCGGCCCGGATGTCGCAGACCGCCGTGACGGCGGTGCCGGGCACGTCGACCCAGCCGTCGAGCATGCCCATGCCGCGGTTGCCGAGGCCGATGAGGCCGATCTTGACGACGTCGACGGCTTCGAACGGCTGGTCGGCCATCGACGTGGCCCCGCCCTTGCGGGAGGGGATGATCGCCGCATTGGCGACCGAGGGAACGACGGCGGTGACGGCGACGCCGGCGAGGATTCCGCCGAGGAGGTTCCGCCGGCTGAAGCCGTATGCCCCCGAGTCCCGATCAGCGGTGATCGGTTCCTCGGTAGGGCGAGGGATGGTGAGAAAACGCGTCATGACACTCTCCAGGTCGGTCAGGGAATGCTCGGTGATGCTCGGTATCCCATACCCTGCTGGCCTGATCGTTACGTGTCAAGAGTTGATTGAACATTGGTGTTTTCGATCACAATTGATCACATTGAGTGCTCGGAGCGGGAGAATGTCAGGGCGCTCCGCCGAGTAAATACAGCGCGACGGCGCGCGGAAATCCGCATTGATCTGCGGGGGAGTCGGTGGAAACGGGAACGGATCTCGAGGCGTCCTCGTGAGCGGATCCTGCTCGTTCGGCGTCGGCGGTCGTGCTGCGGCGACGGTTCGATCAGGAGCGCGCGGTGTCGGCGCTCGCCGCGGCGATGCACGCCTCGAGCGCGACCCACGCGAGCATCGCGCACTTCACCCGCATGACGTACTTCGAGACGCCGTGGAAGGCGATCGCGTCGCCGAGGAGCTCTTCATCGGCCTCGCCGGCGCCCTGCGAGCGCATCATCGTGCGGAATCCGTCGATGAGTTCGCGCACCCTGCCGAGGTCGGCGCCGGCCGCGAGCTCGGTGAGCGCGGAGGCCGAGGCCATCGAGATGCTGCAGCCGTCGCCGGTCCAGCCGATCGCTTCGAGCACGGTGCCGGATGCGTCGAGGCGGACGCCCATCGTGATCTCGTCGCCGCACGTGGGGTTCAGCTCGTGGTGCGTCGCGTGCGGCTCGGCGAGTTCGCCGTCACCGAGGCGTCGACGCGAGTGGTCGAGGATGAGCTCCTGGTACAAACCAGACAGGTCGCTCATGCGTCGACCCCGAAGAAGCCGCGGACCTCGGCGAGCGCGGCAGCGAAGCGATGCACCTCATCGGCCGTCGTGTAGACGTAGGCGCTCGCCCGGGTGGTGGCGCGCAGTCCGAGCCGGCGGTGCAGGGGCTGGGCGCAGTGGTGGCCCACGCGCACGGCGATGCCCTGCGAGTCGAGGAACTGGCCGACGTCGTGTGCGTGCACGCCCGGCACGTCGACGCTCGCGAGCGCCGCGCGCGGACTGCCCGGGGGAGGGCCGACGAGCCGCACGCCCGCGACGCGGGAGGTCTCCTCGACGAGGAGCTCGGCGAGCGCCGTCTCGTGGGCATGCACGTTGTGCATGCCGAGCCCGTCGAGGTAGCGCACGGCCTCGGCGAGGGCGACGGCCTGCGAGACCGGTTGCGTGCCGGCCTCGAAGCGCTGGGGGGCGGGCAGGAACGACGCCGACTCCATCGTCACCGTGGTGATCGTCGAGCCGCCGGTGCGGGCGGGCGGCAGGGCGTCGAGCAGGTGCTCCCGGCCGTACAGCACGCCGATGCCGGTCGGGCCGAGCATCTTGTGCGCCGAGAAGGCGGCGAAGTCGACGCCGAGTTCGGCGAAGTCGACGGGCCGGTGCGGCACCGACTGGCAGGCGTCGAGCATGACGAGCGCGCCGTGGCGGTGGGCGAGTTCGACGACCTCCGCTGCTGGGGCGAGGAACCCGGTGACGTTCGACACGTGCCCGAATGCGACGAGGCGGGTGCGGGGGCCGATGACGGATGCCGCGTCGTCGATCGACCACGTGCCGTCGTCGTTCACGGGGATCCAGCGCAGCGTCGCACCGGTCTTCGCCGCGAGGCGCTGCCACGGGATGAGGTCGGCGTGATGCTCGGCCTCGGTCACGACGATCTCGTCGCCCGCCCCGAGCCGGAAGACCTCGGCTTCGGATCCGCCGAGGCCGGCCGAGGCATCCGCCATGCCGAGGGCGACCATGTTGATCGCGTCGGTCGCGTTCGACGCCCACACGATCTCGCGACTGCCGGCGCCGACGAAGCGGGCGACCGTCTCGCGCGCCGATTCGAACGCGGTCGTCGAGGTGCCGACGAGCGTCGATGCGCCGCGGTGCACGGCGGCGTTCGCGTGCTCGAGGAAGGCCCGCTCGGCGTCGAGCACCGCGAGCGGTCGCTGCGCGGTCGCACCGGAGTCGAGATAGGCGAGCGGATGCCCGTTCAGCTCCTGGTCGAGGTACGGGAAGTCGCGACGGAGCGCCGTCGGCAGCAGGCCGTCGATGGTCGTCGTTCGATCGAGGGTCACTGTTCCTCCCAGCGGCCGGCGCGGGTGAAGCCGGCACCCTTCCAGTCTGACGCAGTTTCGATCGGTGATCGCCGTGAGACGGTCATCCGTCATCTGCCGCGGTCGAACTGTGTTCGACGTGCCATGTCGGGATACCGTTTCGGTATGCCACGGAGCGTGAGTGAGCGCGGCGACCGCGATGACGAGGTCGACCTGCTGATCGATGCCTGGTCGCATCGGCTGCCCGGCGTCGACCTCACCCCGCTCGACGTCATGTCGCGTCTGCGGCGCGTGGCGAACCGCCTCGGGCGCCTGCGGGCGAGCGCGTTCAGCGGCGCGGGGCTCGCGGTCTGGGAGTTCGACGTGCTCGCCGCGCTCCGCCGCGAGGAGCCGCCGCACGAGTTCAGCCCGGCGCAGCTCATCGAGGCGACCATGATCGGCAGTGCGGCGATGACGAACCGGCTCGACAACCTCACGCGTCGCGGCCTCGTCGAACGCCGGCCGAACCCGCGCGACGGGCGGAGCGTGCTCGTGCGACTCACCGACGAGGGCGCGACGCGCGTCGATGCCGCGATGCGCACCCTCGCCGAGCGCGAGGCCGAAGAGCTCCGCGGGCTCAGTCGCGAGGAGCAGGCGACCCTCGCCGCCCTCCTGCGGCGGCTCGCGCAGGACGCCGAGTGAGGGCGCCGGATGCCGCGGCATCCGGCCCCGCTCGTATGAGAGGTTGAGTGCATGCAGTTCGCGACCTTCGAAGCCGGCGGTTCCACGCTCTCACTGCGCCGCGCGCAGCGAGACGACCTCACGGGCCTCGTCGCGCTGATCGCCGCCGATTCGCTCCGCGCCGCCGAGGAGACGCCCTCGGGTGATGGGATCGGGCCCTACGTGCGGGCCTTCGAGGCGATCGACGCCGACGCGGCCCAGACGCTGACGGTGCTCGAGTCCGCCGACGGGCGAGTGGTCGGCACCATGCAGCTCTCGGTGATCCCGGGACTCGCGCGACGCGGAGCGACGCGCATGCAGATCGAGGCCGTTCGCGTCTCCGAGGAGCTGCGCGGCCTGGGGCTCGGTTCGGCGATGATCGAATGGGCGGTCGGCCGAGCGCGCGACGAGGGGGCGGCGCTCGTGCAGCTGACCTCCGATGCGCGCCGCATCGATGCGCACCGCTTCTACGAGCGACTCGGCTTCGAGGCATCCCACGTGGGGTTCAAGCTCTTCCTCTGACCGCTCCGTCGGCGAATGGCACGACGTGCCTATTGTGCACGGAGTGCCCAAAGGGCATGATGGCTGCACTGTCCGCCGACGGATCGGAGCCGTGTCGAATTGACCGAGAACATGACGATCGACCTGCTCGTGGTCGGATCCGGTACCGGGCTCGCTGCCGCCCTCTCGGCGCACGAGCAGGGCGCCGACGTGCTCGTGGTCGAGAAGACCGGGTTCGTCGGCGGCTCGACGGCGCGATCGGGCGGGGCGTTCTGGATTCCCGCCAACCCGGTGCTCGACGGCCTCGGCGCGAACGATTCTCCGGAGCGGGCCCGCGAGTACCTGACCGCGGTCGTCGACGGCACGGGACCCGAAGCCCGGTGGGAGAGTTTCCTCGAGCACGGCCCCGACACCGTGCGCATGCTCGAACGCACGACGCGCATGCGGTTCACGTGGGCGGAGGGCTATTCCGACTACCACCCCGAGCTGCCCGGCGGCTCGTCCGCGGGGCGCAGCTGCGAGTGCCGCCCGTTCGACGTCGCCCGGCTCGGCACGGAGCGCACCCGGCTGCGACCCGCCGTCATGGAGGCGCCGCTGCCCATGCCGGTGACGGGCGCCGACTACAAGTGGCTGAACCTCCTGGCCAAGTCGCCGGTGCGCGGCTTCGGCGTCGCGATCAAGCGAGCGTTCCAGGGCATCGGCGGCAAGCTCATCGGGCGCGAGTACGCGGCCGGTGGGCGTGCGCTCGCCGCCGGCCTCTTCGACGGGGTCGTGCGCGCCGGGATCCCGGTGTGGACGGAGGCGAGCCTCGAACGACTCGTCACCGACCCCGACGGCGTCGTCGTCGGCGCCGTCGTGATCCGCGACGGCAGCGCGGTCGAGATCACGGCACGGCGCGGGGTGGTGCTCGCCGCGGGCGGCTTCGACCACGACCTCGAGCTGCGGCGCACCGTGCAGTCGGCGTCGCTCGGCGACTGGAGCCTCGGCAGCGACGGCAACACCGGCGACGCGATCCGCGCGGCGCAGGAGCTCGGCGCCGGCGTCGCCCTCATGGACCAGGCCTGGTGGTTCCCGGCGATCGCGCCGCTGCCCGGTGAACGGCCCGTCGTGATGCTCGCCGAGCGGTCGCTGCCCGGCTCGTTCATCGTCGACGACTCGGGCGCCCGCTTCGTCAACGAGGCCGAGGACTACATGTCGTTCGGACACGACGTGCTCGAGCGGGAGCGCGAGGGGCGACCGGTCGGCACCATGTGGCTCGTCTTCGACCAGGAGTACCGCGACAGCTACCTGCTCGGCGGCCAGGTGTTCCCGCGCATGTCACTGCCGAAAGCCTGGTACGAGCACGGCGTCGCCGTGCGCGGCGCTTCGTGGACGGAGCTCGCGGAGCGGATGGGCGTGCCGGCCGATGCGCTGGGGGAGACGGCCCGCCGCTTCAACGAACTCGCCGCGGCGGGAGTCGACGACGACTTCGGTCGAGGCGACAGCGCCTACGACCGCTACTACGGCGACCCCACGATCGCACCGAACCCGAACCTCCGACCGCTCGACGGCGATGGGCTGTACGCCGTTCGCGTCGTGCTGTCGGACCTCGGCACGTGCGGCGGCGTCACCGCCGACGCCGACGGCCGTGCGCTCGCCGAAGACGGCACGCCCATCCAGGGCCTCTACGTGATCGGCAACGCCGCGGCCAACGTGTTCGGCGAGAGCTACCCCGGCGCCGGGGCCACGATCGGCCAAGGGCTCGTGTACGGGCACATCGTCGCGAGCCATGCCATGGCGGCACGGGCGGTCGATGCGGAGCGCTGAACTCCGTCGCGCGGGGGATCCGCGAGCCGATCGCCGTCGATAGCGTCGATGTCGTGAGCGACGAACGTGCCGACCCGACCACCTCGACGACGCCCGACCCTGCGGTGCCCGCAGCGCCCGCGGTGCCGCTCGAATCGCCCGTCGAGGCGACCCGCGTGCCGTGGGCGGCGGTGGCCGTCTTCGCGGTCGTCTCGTGCGGGCTCGCGTGGGCCGTCGCCGCGCCGCTCTGGATGCGAGGACTCGGCATGACCGACTCGCTCCTGCCGGTGATCGCCGCAGCCATGATGCTCACCCCGGCGATCGCGACGGTCGCTTCGCTGCTCGTGGAGCGGCGACAGCGCGGCCGTCGCGGCGCCCGCGGCATCCTGCGCGATCTCGGCATGTGGCCGCTCCGGCCCGTCGGGCGCACGCTCGGAATGTCGGCGGCCGCCATCGTCGTGCTGCCGCTGCTGATTGCGGCGGGGCTGCTCGTCGTCGGCCTGCTCGGCCTCGCCCGCTTCGACCTCGTCGGCTTCTCGGGATTCGCCGAACAGCTCGACGCCCTGCTCCCGCCCGGCACGCCGGCCCCGCCGATCATGCTGCTCGTGGCCGTGCAGTTCGCGATGATCCCCGTCGGTGCGATCATCAACGCCCCGTTCGCCTTCGGCGAGGAGGTCGGCTGGCGCGGGTGGCTGCTGCCCGCGCTGCGGCCGCTCGGCGTCTGGCCGGCGCTCCTCGTCTCCGGAGCGTTCTGGGGGTTCTGGCACTCGCCGCTGATCCTGCTCGGCTACAACTTCGGGCTCACGGACCTCACGGGCGTGCTGCTCATGGTCGTCGCCTGCATGCTGCTCGGCACGCTGCTCGGCTGGACCCGACTGCGCACTGGCTCGGTGTGGCCGGCGGTCTTCGGGCACGGTGCGTTCAACGCCGCGGCCGGGCTCGGCGGGATCGTCATCGCGGCCGGATCTCCGGTGCCGGCCGCGTGGATCGCCGGGCCGCTCGGGCTCGTCACGTGCGCGGTCTTCGCCGCGGTCATCGCAGTGCTCGTCGCGGTCGGCCAGTTCCGAGGCGCTCGGCTCGACGCGCGCCTCGGCTGACACCGCCCGCATCGGGGGGTTCCAGCCCCGACGTCATGGGCGTCGGGGCGTCGTCGTGCGCCCTGAAGCCTCTATCGATTGGTTGCCGCCGATTATCGATTAGTGTAACGTCTCGAACGTTCCAGCCATCGCGACGCCGTGTCCGATGGATCGACGACGATCGAGCGCCGCCGATGCGGCCGCCAAACAAGGACCGGAGCACTCGCAATGAAGCGAATTCTGTCAACAGTCGTGATGGTGTGCCTGCTCGTGATGGGCGTGCAGACCGCGGCGCACGCGGCACCGACCGCCGAGGAGCCGGGCGCGACGGTGTTCGTCGCTCCCGACGGCGACGACGCGAACGACGGCACCGAGGGCCATCCGCTCGCCACGCTCGAGGGCGCGCGCGACGCGATCCGCGAGCTGAAGGAGCAGGAGGGCCTGCCGGCAGGGGGAGTGAGCGTGCTCCTGCGCGAGGGCACCTATGCCCGCACGGCCTCGTTCGAACTGGGGGAGCAGGACTCCGGTACCGCTGACGCGCCGATCACCTATCGCTCGTACCCCGGCGAGACGGCACGGCTCAGTGGCGGCCTCGAACTGGGGCGCGACGGCTTCGCTCCCGTGACCGACGACGCGGTGCTCGGTCGCATCGTCGACGAATCCGCGCGCGGCAAGGTGCTGCAGTTCGACCTCGAGGCACAGGGCATCACCGACTTCGGCGAGCTGAGCCGCCACGGCTACTGGAAGGCGAACGACGTCAGCACCGTGCCGCCGATGGAGCTGTACGTCGCCGGCGAGGGCATGACCCTCGCGCGGTGGCCCAACGCCGGAACCGTGCGCATGGACGAGATCCTCGATGTGGGCCCGAAGCAGAAGGACCCCGACCTGCAGGAGCGCGGCGGCACGTTCAGCTACACCTACGACCGGCCGCAGTACTGGGGCGCCGCCGACGACGTGTGGCTCGACGGCATCTTCGGCTACAGCTGGGAGTGGTCGTACAACAAGATCGAGTCGATCGACACCGAGGCGAAGACGATCACCCTGCGATACGGCGAGATGTCGGGCCTCATGAAGACCTGGTTCGAGGACTTCCACTTCGCACAGAACCTCCTCGAGGAGCTCGACGCACCGGGCGAGTACTACATCGACCGGGCGAGCGGCGTGCTCTACTTCATGCCGAACGCCGCCTTCGCGACGACCGACGCCGACGTGACGGCGACGATGCTGAAGGAGCCGATGATCCGTACGACGGATGCCTCGCACATCACCTTCGACGAGTTGGTGATGGAGTACGGCCGGGCCAACGCCGCGGTGATCCTCGGCGGCAGCAACGTGACCGTCTCGAACTCCGACATCCAGAACTTCTCCGACGGCGGCGTGCTCATCAACTCGCCCGGTCGCTACACGTACGATGGCATCCCCGTGAACCGCGGCGGCGTCGACCACGCCGTGCTCGATTCGCACCTGCGCCACATCGGCGGTGTGCCCGTCGTGCTCCAGGGCGGAGACAAGACGACGCTGTCACCCGGCAACAACCGCGTCGAGAACTCCCACATCCACGACTTCGCGTACTACCACAAGGCCTACAACCCGGGCGTGATGTTCGACGGCGTCGGCAACGTGGCGAGGGGCAATGAGATCCACGATGCGCCGCACCCGGGCATCATCGTGCACGGCAACGACCACCTCATCGAGGGCAACGAGATCTACGACATCTGCAAGACGTTCCAGGACCTCGGCGCCATCTACATGAACGCGGGTGCGACCCCGCAGCAGCGCGGCACCGTCATTCGCGGCAACTACTTCCACGACACGGGGGTCGGCCGGCTCGGCGTCGAGGGCATCTACCCCGACAACCTCACGATGGGGCTGACCATCGAGGACAACATCTTCGTGCGGATGGGCAACGCCGCCATCAAGAGCGGCTCGGGCGATCACATCACCTCGCGCAACAACATCTTCGTCGACGCGCACGTGCCGTACGACAACTACGAGATGTGGATGGGCGACGAGCCCGGCAACAAGGTCGACACCGCCTACATGCCGGGGTGGCTGGAGCTCTTCGAGGAGAACAACGGCTTCGTCGATACGCCGTACGGGGAGAAGTACCCCGAGCTGCTGACCTTCTTCGACGAGAACCACTACTTCCCGGCGAACAACGTCTTCGACAAGAACCTCACCTGGAATCCGACGATCGCGCGGTCATCGCAGGTCAACGAACACGGCGCCCGCGACGTGAAGAACCTCATGAACTACACCGACAACTGGGTGGCGAGTGAGGACCCGGGCTTCGTGGACTGGGAGGCCGGCGACTTCCGGCTGACCGAGGACGCCGCGGTGTTCGACCACATCCCCGGCTTCACGGCGATCCCGTTCGACGAGATCGGCACGCAGGGCAAGGTCGGCCATCCCGCTTCGCCCGACTCGATCGCCCTCGAGGCGCTCCACCTGCCGGGCGAGCAGTTCACGATCGACCTCGGCAAGACCGCGTCGTTCGTCGCAGCGGCGGTGCCGTGGAACGCCTCGAACCGCGAGGTGGGCTACGCGAGCAGCGATCCGGCGGTCGCCACCATCGACGCAGCCGGCCTGATCACCGCGCTCGCACCGGGCGAGACCACCGTCACGGTCGTCTCGACCGAGAACCCGGCCATCACCGACGAGGCGCTCGTGATCGTCGCCGACGGCGACGGGGTGATGCACTTCACCGACTTCGAGTCGGGCGGCAACGGCTGGGCGACCGACCCGAACCGCAGCATCGTCGAGGATGCCTCGGGCGACCGTGTGTACCGCATCGTCAACGGCGCGAACTCGCAGTTGCCGCGCGAATTCGGCGACTACGTGCTCGAGTACGACGTGACGACTCCGGCCGAGGTGCCGGAGGGCGCGATCCTGCTCATGTACGACCGCACCGGCACGAACCCGGGCGGCTACGTGCGCTACCGGCACTCGGCGACCGGCTCGAAGTGGACGATCTACAACGCGCAGTGGGGCACGGTGAAGGAGGTCACGCTGCCCGCCGGTGAGGGCCTGGCGCCAGCGACCGACTACGCGGTGCGCATGGCCGTGCAGGGCTCGTCGATCCAGGTCTTCGTCGACGGCGCGCTCGCGATCGAGGGAGCGAACCCGAATCCGGGGGCCTCGGGCAAGGTCGGCTTCTACGTCGAGAAGTTCGCCCGCCTCGACTTCGACGACGTGAAGTTCTCGATCGTCGCCGTGCCGGTGACCGACATCTCGTTGGATGCCGCCGAGCTCGTGCTCGAGCCCGGTGAGAACCGGAAGCTCGGCGTCACGGTGACCCCGTCGGACGCCACGAACGCGCAACTCGACTGGAGCTCCGACGCCGCCGAGGTCGCGACCGTCGACGACGCGGGCAAGATCAGCGCCCTCGCCGCCGGCACGGCGACGATCACCGCGACCTCCCGGGCCAACCCCGAGATCACCGCGACGGTGGCCGTCGAGGTGCGGGCCGTGGAGCATCCGGTCATCGACCTCGGCGACCAGCTCTCGGATGCCGCGCACTGGACCGCGAGCGAGGCCGTCGACTTCGACGAGGGCAGCATCCGCATCTCGGGCGAGGGCGTCTACGGCTACGACGGCGAGACCTTCGGCGATGGGCTCCTTCGGTTCCGGGCGTCGTTCGGCGAGTTCGAGGGCGGTTGGTACGGGTTCTCGGCGCGATCCGACCGGCCGGGCGATCCCGCCTGGGTGAACGGCAACACGGGTTACCTCGTCGTCATCAAGGAGGACCAGATCGAGTTCCAGAGTTGGAAGCCCGTGCAGACGATGATGGACGTCATCCCGAACACGGTGATCACGCCGAACACCGAGCACGAGATCGAGTTCGGCGCCGTCGCCGTGGAGGGCGGCATGCGCCTCGTGCTGCGGGTCGACGGAGCGACCGTGTGGAGCGGCCTCGACGCCGGAGCCGACAACCCGATCGCCGACGCCGGGTACCTGAACGTCTACCACTACGGCGAGGCCAACGCCCTGTCGCTGCGACCGGTCGAGGGCGACGACGGCTCGACGACGGCGCCGGGCCGCGCCACGCTGTCGAACACGAGCGGATGGGCCTACGGCCTGCACGACGGCAGCTACGAGGTCGTGATGAACCTGTGGTCGGGCACGCCCGGCACCTCGTTCCGGCTCTACGAGAACGGCCGGCTCGTGAACATCGCGAAGCCCGCGACGTCGAGGGACGTGAGCCAGACGGCACGGGTGGCCTTCACGGGCAAGCCGAACGGCACCTACGTCTACACCGGGGTGCTCGTCAACGCGACGGGCGCGACCGAGACGTCGTCGACGACCGTCACCGTGGTGCATGCCGCTCCCGGTGCGCCGGTGGTGAGCCACGACAACTGGGACCTCGACGGTGCCTTCACGGCGACCGCCGACCTGTGGTGGGGCACGAACGCGACGTCGTATCGCTTCGAGCTCGACGAGGTCGTCGTCGCCTCGGGCGAGCTCTCGGCGAAGACTCCCGCCGCCCAGCGGGCGACGGCGTCGCTCTCGGGCGTCGCGCCCGGCGACCACGCCCTCGTCGCCGTGTTCGCGAACCAGAACGGCGAGACCGCGTCGGCGCCGGTGAAGGTGACGGTGGCCGGGTGAGCGCCCCCGTCGCGGAGACCCGGGTCGGGCTCGATCGGGAACTGCCGGAGTGGTTCGCCAGGGCGAAGCTCGGCGTCTTCATCCACTGGGGCGCCTATTCGGTCCCGGCATGGGCGGAATCGGTCGTCGAGAACGGCACCGTGACCGATGCGGAGTACTTCCCGCACAACCCCTATGCGGAGTGGTACTGGAACACGATCAGCATCGAGGGCAGCCCGGCGGCGGAGCGGCACCGGCACGAGCACGGCGGGGCGCCCTACGACGACTTCCTCGACGCATGGCATGCCGAGGAGTTCGACCCAGAGGAGTGGGCGGCGCTGTTCGCGCGGGCCGGCGCCGACTACGTGATCCCGACGACCAAGCACCACGACGGGATCACCCTGTGGAACGCGCCGGGCACCGGCGAGCGGAACACCGTCGTGCGAGGCCCCGCGCGCGACCTCGTCGGCGATCTCGCCGATGCGGTCCGGCGTGCGGGCATGCGCTTCGGCGTCTACTACTCGGGCGGCGTCGACTGGCACGTGCTGCCGCCGCTGCCGCTCCTCACGCACGTCGAGCTGTACACGCTGCGGCCCAATGGCGCGGCCTACAACCGCTACGCGACCGAACACGTCAGGGACCTGATCAGGCGCTTCCGACCCGACATCCTCTGGAACGACATCGACTGGCCCGATGCCGGGAAGCTGCCGGGGCCCGACGGGCTCGACGAGCTGTTCCGGCAGTACTACGAGCAGGTGCCCGACGGCGTCGTGAACGACCGCTGGGGCGTGCAGCACGCCGACTTCCTCACGAGCGAGTACGAATCGCTGCGCGACCGCGAGACGGCGGGCAGGCCGTGGGAGCACACCCGGGGGCTGGGGCTCTCGTTCGGGTACAACCGGGCGGAGGATCCGGCGAGCACCCTCTCGGCCGACGGGCTGGCACGGCACTGGGTCGATGTCGTGGCCAGGGGCGGGCGCTTGCTCATCAACGTCGGGCCGACCGCCTCGGGCCGGATCCCCGACGCGCAGCGCGAGGCGCTCGAGGGATTCGGCGCATGGCGTGCCGCGCTCGGCGATGCGCCGGCCGAGGTCGTCGCGTGGGCGGATCCCGCGGATGCGTGCGGACCGGCCGGCGGCCCGTGGCTGCGCTTCTGGAACACGCCCGAGGCGGTGATCGTGTTCGTCGGCGATGCCGGCGCGCACGACATCGTGCTGCCGACCGGCGCTACTCTGTCGGTCGTGATCGACACCGTTGCCGAAGGCCCCGCCATCCTCTCCATCCCGAAGGAGGTGACCCGATGAGCCGGTACGTCTTCATCGGCGATTCCATCACCGATTGCGGCCGAGTCCGCGACGATCCGTCGTCGCTCGGCGACGGCTACGTGAGCCTGCTCGCCGCCGAGCTCGGCGCGCGGCCCGAGCCGGGCGAGGTCGTGAACCTCGGCATCTCGGGCGATCGCGCGGTCGACCTCGAGCGGCGATGGGGCGCGGAGCTGATTCCCTCGGCGCCCGAGGTGCTCACGGTCTTCGTCGGCGTCAATGACATGTGGCGTCGGTTCGACGCCGACGACCCGACGAGCGCCGACGCGTTCGAGCGCAGCTACCGCGCGATCCTCGCCGATGCGGTGTCGGCGTCGAACCCGCGCCTCATCCTGATGGAGCCGTTCTTCGTGCCGGTGCGCGCCGAGCAGCGCTCGTGGCTCGACGACCTCGGCCCCAAGCGCGAGGTCGTCGCGCGGCTCGGCAGCGAGTTCGACGCCGACGTCGTGCCGTTGCACGACCTCATGACGCGTGCGGCGGCCGCTGCGGCGCCGGGGGAGATCGCGCCCGACGGCGTGCATCCCACGGCGGCCGGGCATCGGCTGATCGCCGACGCATGGATTACCGCTCTCGATAGTCGATTGTCGAGTACGCTGGCACTGTGACGGACGCACTGAGCACGATCAAGGGACTCGACCGAGGCCTCCTGTCCGACCAGATCTACGACCTCATCAAGACGATGATCAAGGACACGGCGCTCGCTCCGGGCGAGCAGCTCGTCGAGTCGCAGCTGGCGCGACAGCTCCAGGTCAGCCAGGCACCCGTGCGCGACGCACTCAAGCGACTCGCGCACGAGGGCCTCGTCACCCACGTGCGGCACCAGGGCAACTTCGTCGCCGAGTACACCGACGAAGACGCCGAGCAGGCCAAGGTCGCTCGCACCGCCCTCGAGGGCCTGGCCGGGCGGCTCGCCTTCGGGCGACTCGACGCCGAGGCATCCGCTCGCCTGTCGGAGACGATCGAGGCGATGCACCGCGCCGCCGACGACCGCAACCTCACCGAGTTCCGCGAGCTCGACTTCGCGTTCCACCGATCGGTGATCGAGGCGAGCGGCAACTCCTACCTCCCGCGCATGTGGGACATCGTGGAGCCGAGCCTGCGTTCGATGCACGTGCTGGGCGACCCGAAGTTCGCCGGCGACTGGCACGTCGTCGCCGACTGGCACCGCAGCCTGCTCGACGCGCTCGAGGGCGACGACCCCGAGTACGCCGCCGAGCTGTTCCGTGCGCACGCCGCCGGGCGACTGCTGGGCGACGACGGTGAGAGCCTCGGCGCGGTTCCCGCCGGCTGACCGGCGTTCCGACGGCAGGCCCGCGAACATTCAGAGCGCGTACGCGCGCGACGCCGTTCCGCTCCAGAAGGCGGCGGCGGCCTCGTGGCCGAGCCGCGGCAGGGCCGATGCCGTCCGTGCGATGACCTCCCGGTAGGGCGCGACCCTCGCCGACATCGGCCAGTCGCTGCCGAACATGAGTCGTTCGGCGCCGAGCGCGTCGAACGCGGTCGACGCGATCACTCGCAGGCGTTCCCGATCGCGGGGGGCGTCACCGAGATGGACGCCCGAGAACTTGGCGAGCACCGCGTCGTGGGGGGCGAGCGACCGGAGCGCCGCCTGCCACGGGGCATCCGGCTCGCCGCCGCCGAGTCCGAGATGGCAGACCACGATCGTGAGCCCCGGATGCCGCGTCGCGAGTGACGGCACCGAGCCGAGCTGCTCGGGGCGGATCAGGAGCTCGAGCACCCGGCCGGAGGTCGCGAGACCCTCGGCGAGGCGGTCGAGCCCGGGCACGTCGGAGAAGTCGGCGGCGCCCTGCGGCGTCGCCACCCGGATTCCGGCGACGCGCGGTGCCGTCGCGACGGGAACGGCGTCGATCACGGGCTGCACCGCGCCGGCCCACGACTCGCCCGGTTCGTACTGGAACACGACAGCCGGCACCGCTCCGCTCGCGGCCGCGTGCCGCACGAGCCACTCCGCCTCGCCGGCCGTGTCACCCGCCTGCACCGCGACCGCCGCCTGGAGCTCGACGTCGTCGACCTCGAGCGCCGCCGCGCCGCGCTCGAGGTCGGCAGCCGTCACCTGCGCCGGCAGGCCGAGATCGGCGCGGAACCACGACAGGTGCACCCGCTCGACGTCCCAGAGGTGCACGTGCGCGTCGACGATCCGCATCGCGGTCACGCGACTCCGTCGAGGGCGTCGATCTCGGCCCACAGCTCATCGGGGATGACGGCCGCGGCGCCGGCGACGAGTTCGTGCACCTCCGCCGGCGTCCGGGCGCCGACGACGACGGCCTCGACCGGGGTGCGGCGAAGCGGGAACCGTGCGGCGACGTGGGGGAGCGCGACCCCGAACGATCGGCACACGGCCTCGATCGCCGTGGCCCGCGCGACGAGCTCGGGCGATGCCGCGTGGTAGTCGAAGTACGGGGCGGCCGCGGGATCCGCGAGGATGCCCGAGTTGTAGACGCCCGCGGCGATGATGTCGACGCCCTGCTCGCGCGCGGCGGGCAGCAGCTCCTCTTCGGCGGTGCGGTCGAGCAGCGTCAGCCGGCCCGCGACCATGACGACATCGGGTGCGGCCTCGCGCACGAAGCGGGTGAGCGGGGCGTTGCGCACCATTCCGACGCCGATCGCGCGCACCACGCCGGCCGCGCGCAGCTCTTCGAGGGCCGGCCATGCGCCGCGGAGCGCCTCGTCGACGTCGACCGGATCGTGCAGGTACAGCAGGTCGATGCGGTCGGTGCCGAGCCTCGCGAGGCTGCCCTCGAGGCTCCTCAGCACGCCGTCGCGACTCAGGTCGCCGATGGTGTCCGCTCCGGTGCCGCCGGTGCCGACCGCGACGCCGTCGGCATCGACGACCTGGCGGCCGACCTTCGTCGCGATGACGAGCCCGTCGCGATCGACCCCCGCGATCGCCCGCCCGAGCCGCAGCTCGCTGACGCCGGCACCGTAGTGCGGTGCGGTGTCGAAGAAGCGGATGCCGCGATCGAGCGCCGCTTCGACGGTGGCGTCGGCGTCGGCCTCGTGCACTGCCGTGTAGAGGTTCCCGATCGGCGCGCAGCCGAGGCCGACGGCCGTGAGCGAGCCCGCCCCGGGCGTCAGAGGCCGGCGACTCGGGTGGAACGCCACGCCTCGTACTCCTCACGCGTGTCGGGGGTCAGGGGGTAGTAGTCGCTGAGCCGCGCGCCCTGGTCGAGCCGTTCGCGGCTGAAGACCTCCCACTCCTCGTGGTCCTGCGCGGCGGTGATGACGTCGTCGGCCATGCCCTGCGGTACGACGACCGGGCCGTCGTCATCGGCCACCACGATGTCGCCGGGCAGGCAGAGCGCCCCGCCCACGGCGACGGGCACGTCGTAGGCCCAGGGGAACAGCTCCGACTGCGACGCGTAGTGCGGGGTGGTGCCCGTCGACCACACGGGGATGCCGAGGTCGCGGATGCGATCGGCGTCGCGGATGCGCCCGTCGACGACGATGCCGGCGCCGCCCTTGCGCTTGAAGTACCGGGCGAGGATGTCGCCGATGCATCCGGAGAACCGACTGCCGTAGGCCTGGATGACGAGCACGTCGCCCGGCTGCACGGTCTCGAGCACGGCCCAGAGCGCGGTGTGGCGTTCGACGTACTCCTGGCCGAGGCCCGATGCGAGGTCTTCGCGCTGCGGCATGAACTGCAGGGTGAGCGCCGACCCGACGACGCGCTGGCCGGGGGTCAACGGTCGCGGACCCTCGACGAACGAGTGGGTGATGCCGAGCCCGTGCAGCTTGGCGCACGCGGTGGCCGACGAGACGCGCTGCAGCCGCTCGAGCTCCTCGGCGCCCGGGCGGGTGAACTCACCGCCGCGCACGGGCAGGCTGATCGACGGCCGGGACAACTGGGTGACGGGATTCGACATGGTGGTTCCTCTTTCTCTGGCTTCAGGCGTCGGCGCGTGGTGGCGCGCGGTGATGTCGTGGCGGCTCGGCGGCGACGGTCGTCGTGAGCACGAGGTCGGCGCGATGCGCCGGCGGCAGTTCGACGAGCACGTGCGGAGCGTCGACGGGTTCGGTGACGACGACGGGTCGCCCCGGCCGTGAGGTGTACGCGACGGACGAGTCGGGGTGGACGCCGCCGGCCTCGCCGAGCGAGGTCGCCGAGATGATGCGTTGCTCGCCGAAGCGCGACGGCCGCACGAGCACGCGCCGAGGCTCGGTCGGCGAGAGGTTCACGAGCGTGAGCTCGATCTCGTCGCCCTCGAGCCGCGTGACCAGGGCTGCGACGTCGGGCGGCAGGCCCGGTCGGTCGCGATCGGGGTCGTCGTAGGCGACGGCGGCGAACGGCAGGCCGCCGTTGTAGAGCACCTGCGGCGTGCCGGTGATGAGCTGGCCGAGCACCTCGGTGACCACGGGGTTCACGCGCTGCCAGAAGTGGATGTGCACGGTCGCCGGGTCGGGATGCTCCGTCTCCATGAGTGCGACGCGCCGCGCGAGCTGGCCGAGCGCCATCGAGAGGGCCCGTGCCGGGTAGTCGTGGTTCTCGCCGGCGAGGAAGGCGAGCCACGGCAGCTCGTGCCCCGCCTCGGCCTTGTCCCTGAAGGGCTTCACGGTGCCGGATGCCTCGGGGTAGCCGCCCATCACGCGGCGGACGCGATCCCAGTCGCCGGGGTCGCGCGACCACCACCACAACCAGGTCGGCAGGTCGAGCGGCATGGGGCCGAAGTCGAACCAGCCATGGCGGCCGAAGCGGTGCGGCACGAGCATCGCGGGGTTCGCGGCATCCGCACCGAGGCGGCTCAGCCACCCGCCGCGCAGGCTCATCGGCGTCTCCTCGACGGATGCCGTGATCGACTGCTCGAGCACGGTGTCGAGCACCACCCGTGCGAGGTCGAGCGCCGAGTCGTCACCGCTCACGAGTGCGAGGTTGAGCGCGCCGATCAGCGCCCCCATGCCGACGGACGGCAGGCCGTGCGGCCAGGTCCAGCCGTAGTGTCCGCCGTGCCAGCGGCCGTCGTGCAGCCCGCCGACCGTGCCGTCGGGCCCCACGTTGTCGGGGATGAGCCCGCCGTTCTCGGCTGCACGGTCGATCCAACCGCGGACGTAGCGCACGACCCAGTCGCGGGAGGCCTCGTCACCGTCGTAGAGCCAGCGGTTCGCGACGAGGCTCGTGGCGGCGAGGTTGACGGCGACATCGCCGCGGGCGAGGTCCTGCATGGCCCGGCCCATCGCCACGGCGTTGCCGGGATCCTCCAGGTCGTCCCACGTCTCGATGCCGGGAAGGTACTCGAGCGGCAGGCCGTACGCGCGCATCTCGCGACGCGAGGCCGAGTACGGCCGCCATTCGGGGTCGAGCCCCTCGAGCGCTCCGAGCGCGCCGGTGTGCGGGGCCGTGATGACGTTGCCGGCCGGGTCGTAGTTGCCGTTGGCCGGGTCGGTGTAGAGCTCGGCGAACCGGCGCGCCCGATCGGCGAACTCCTCGTCGGCGGGATCCGCGGCGCAGAGCGCGTAGAAGAAGATGAGGGACTCGCCCTGGTGGAACCAGTCGTACCCGTTCTCGTACTCGTCCGTCAGCATGCCCGCCTCGGTCAGCTGCGCCGTGACACCGCGCCAGTGGTGCTTCGCGGCCGCGAGGATCTCGTCGCTGCCGCCGAGGGCGTAGAAGGCCGGCCAGTTGAAGAACGGCTCGTAGAAGTCGTCGACGCCGTCGCGGTCCTCGAATCCGCCGGTGTACCGGATCCGTCCGTCGGGCTCGCAGTAGAGCTCGGCGAACCGGCGCCAGGCGGTCTCGATCTCGGCGAAGAGGTGCCGCTCGAGCACGGCCCACGCCGGGACCTCGCGCATCGGGGTGGTCAGGATCTCCGGGGCCCTCGGGGCGGGTACCGCCTCCGTCGTCGGCTCGTTCGACGGCTCGGTCATCGACTCGCTCATCCCTTGGTCGCTCCCGCCACGAGGCCGCCGATGATGTGGCGCTGCATGATGATGAAGAAGACGATCGCCGGTGCGATCGCGAGCAGCAGCGTCGGGAAGACCGTCGTGTAGTCGGTCGAGAACTCGCCGACGGCGGCGTAGACCCCCGTCGTCACGGTGTAGATGCCCGAGCTCGGTCCGAGGATGATCTGCGGGCTCACGAAGTCGTTCCAGACGCCGATCGAGTTGAGCACCACGACGGTCGCCACGACGGGGCGCATGATCGGGAAGATGCACGACCAGAACGCGCGGATACGGCCCGCCCCGTCGAGCGAGGCCGCCTCGTCGATGTCGCGCGGCACCGTGCGCAGGTACGCGGCGAACAGGAAGATCGTGACGGGCAGGGTCGCGGCCGTCTCGAACAGGATGAATCCGGGGATCGTGTTGATGAGCCCGAGCAGGCGCAGCACGAACACCACGGGGATCAGGGTGACCTGGCCGGGGATGAAGAGGCCCGACACGAAGAGCAGCAGCAGGCCGAGGTGCCACTTCGAACGGCCACGTGCGATGACGTAGGCGACGGGTGCGGAGAGGGTGATGCAGAAGACGTTCACGAGTGCCACGAAGAGCAGCGTGATGCCGTAGGCGCCGATGACGTTGAACTTCTCGCTCGTGATCGCATCGAGCAGGTACTCGAGCGTGAACGTGTCGGGGGAGATCGACAGCGGATGCCGGATGATCTCCTCCTGCGGCTTGAACGCGCTGATCACCATGATGTAGAAGGGCACCAGCATCACGATCGCGACCGCGCTCAGCACGACCCACTTCACGACGCGGCCGGCGACCGAGCTGCGGATCTTCGTCGCCGGTGGCCTGGGAGTGCGCCGTCGGCCGAATCGGCGTCGCCCGCCGATCGCTGCGGGGTCGGCCAGCAGCAGCTCCGCTGCGGGGTTCACCGTGGTCTGCGTGGTCAGGGACATCAGTCGGTCACCTTCTTCTCGGCGCCGCGTCGGGCGAGCGTCACCGTGAGTCCGAGCACCGCCGTCGCGATGAGCAGGATCACGGATTGCGCCGCGCCGAATCCGAGGTCGGCGTTCGCGAACGAGCTCTTCAGCACTTGGTAGACGATCGTCTGCGTCGACCCGGCCGGGCCGCCGTCGGTGAGTGCGAGCACGACGTCATAGGCCTTCAGCAGGCCGACGAGCGTGAGCACGAGGTTCACCGTGAGCACCGGCGCGATGAGGGGGAACGTGACGTTGCGGAACTGCTGCCAGCGGGTGGCGCCGTCGACCGTGGCCGCCTCGTAGTACTCGGCCGGCACCGACTTGATGCCCGCGAGGAAGAGGATCATGTTGAACCCGAAGTGCGACCAGACGATGGTGAGGATCACGCTCGCCTTGGCGAACGTCACGTCGGTGAGGAAGGGCAGTGCGGGGATGCCGACCTGCGCGAGCAGGCTGTTCACCACGCCGTTCGGGGCGAGCATGGCCGACCAGAGGAAGCCGATGATGAGCGCGCTGATGATGTACGGGTAGAAGAACACCGTACGCATGATCGTGTTCGACCGCCCCGGGCCGGAGATGAGCACGGCGAGGGCGAGGCCGACGAGGTTGCAGAAGATCGTCCCGAAGAACGCGAGCACGACGGTGAAGATCGCGGCGTCGACGGTGCGCGGGTTGGTGAACGCGTGCAGGTAGTTCTCGAACCCGATGAAGTTCAGGTTCAGGCTGTAGCCGTTCCAGTCCGTGAAGCTCAGCACGAAGGCGAGGATCATCGGCACGATGAACATCGCCAGGAAGACGAGCACGGCCGGAGCGCCCATGATGAGGCCGGGCAGTCGCGCTCGCCAGGCGAGGCTCGACTTCGAGCGCGGCGCGCTCGACGCACGCAGTGCGGCGCCGGGCGCGGTGGTCACGGTGTCAGCCATCGTGGGTGAACCTCCGTCGGTGAGCGAATGGGTGGGACCCGGGCACGGCACCGGAGCGACG
>NZ_JBHURI010000069.1:0-22588 GCF_042673425.1 Agromyces sp. NPDC056965
CGAGGTGCTCGAGCACCTCGCGCTCGGCCTCTCGAACGCCGAGATCGCCGAACGACTCTGGGTCGGCGAGGCGACGGTGAAGACGCACGTGTCGAAGGTGCTCATGAAGCTCGCCCTGCGCGACCGCGTGCATGCCGTCGTCTACGCCTATGAGCACGGGGTCGTGCGAGCGCAGCGCTGACCCCGTCAGACCGACTGCGGCGAGCGCAACGCCCCGCTGGTACCGGGATCGCCCGCGTCGTGGCCGAGCGCGACTGCGGCGTTCGCCGCGTCGACGTGCACGATGCTCGGCCGGAAGGTGCGGGCGGCGGCGTCCTCCATCTGCGCGTAGGAGATCACGATGACGAGGTCGCCCTCGTGGATGAGGTGTGCCGCCGCACCGTTGATGCCGAGCACGCCCGAGCCTCGCTCGCCCTCGATGACGTAGGTCTCGAGTCGGGCGCCGTTCGTCACGTCGACGATCGAGACCTGCTCGCCGGGCAGCAGGTCGGCGGCATCCATGAGCTCGCGGTCGACGGTGACCGAGCCCACGTAGTGCAGGTCGGCGTGCGTGACGGTGGCGCGGTGGATCTTCGACTTCAACATGGTGCGGAACACGAGCTCCAGCCTAGGGACGCAGACACGATGCCGACGACCCGGACGACGACGCTCAGCCGAGCTCGCGCAGCCGCGCCGTGCGCTCGCTCGGGGTGTCGCCGGTGTTCACGGTGCCACGCGGTTCGATGAGCATCGCCGAGACCTCGCCGTCGGCGCGGGGGCAGTGCTCGACGCCCCTGGGCACGACGTAGATGTCGCCGGCGCCGAGCTCGACGTCGCCGTCGCGCAACTGGATGACGAGCCGGCCCGAGACGACCATGAAGAACTCGTCGGTGTCGGGATGCGCGTGCCAGGTGAACTCGCCCTGCGCCTTGAAGACCTTCACGTCGTAGTCGTTCACGCTCGCGAGGCGGTGCGGTTGCCAGTGCTCGGAGAAGGAATCGAGGGCGGCCTGCAGGTTGCGCACATCGCGCTGATTGAGCACATCGTCGGTCATCGCGTCATTCTCCTCTTGACGCGGGCGCGCCGTCGACGTAATGTAAGCGAATCATTAATTAAGGAGTTGCTTACATGCAGCAGGGGCCCGACGAGCTCAGCCTCGTGTTCCAGGCGCTCGCCGATCCGACGCGACGCGAGATCCTCTCGCGACTCCGCGGCGGCCCGACGACCGTCGGCGAACTGGCAGAGCCCTTCGCGATGAGCCGGCCGGCGATCTCCCAGCACCTCAAGGTGCTCGAGCGCGCCGGGCTCATCGAGCGAACCGCGTCGGCTCAGTGGCGCACCTGCACCCTCCGCACCGAGCCGCTCGACGAAGCCTCCGCCTGGGTCGAGCGCCATCGCGGCGAGTGGACCGCCCGCTTCGACCAGCTCGACGAGCACCTCCGCACGAGGAAGGGACCGACGGATGCCTGAGCAGACCGCCTCCGCAACGAAGCAGTTCACCATCACCCGCGTCTTCGACGCACCCCGAGCCGTCATCTGGCGCGCGTGGACCAACCCCGACGAGGCCTCCGCGTGGTGGCACCCGGCCGGCGTCGTGACACCACGCGAGACGGTGGAGCTCGACGTGCGCCCCGGCGGGAGCTACCGCTACACGATGATCGCCCCCGACGGCTCGGAGTATCCGACGGCGGGCGTCTACCACGAGGTCGTCGAGCCCGAGCGGCTCGTCTTCACGTGGGGCATGCCCGGCGACGACGATGCTCCGCTCATCACGGTGACGCTCGTGGAGGTCGGCGAGCGCACCGAGATGACGTTCCACCTCGTCGGCATCGCAGGCGTGCCCGGCGACGAGAACGTCTACGACGGCTGGGCGAGCGCCTTCGACGTGCTCGACGAGCGACTCGTGGCTCCGCTCGACCGCCCGCTCGATGGCCCGCTCGCCGACGGAGGGCAGCGCTGATGGGCCGGCTCACCGTCGAGCAGATCGTGAGCGCCGACGGCTACGCGGCCGACGAGTCGGGCGGCCTGGACTTCTTCCTCGCGGCCGGCTCCGTCGATCCGGCGGACCCCGACCAGATCGCCTTCCTCGACCAGGTCGACGCGATCCTCCTCGGCGCCAACACCTACCGGATGTTCGCGGACTACTGGCCGAACGCCGACCCGGCGGCCGAGCCCGTCGCCGAACCGATCAACCGCCTCCCGAAGTTCGTCGTATCGAACTCGCTCGAGCGAGCGCCGTGGGGCGACGGCGAGATCGAGATCCTCGGCGGAGACGCCGCCGACTCGGTCGCAGCGCTGAAGCGGCGCGCGGACTCGATCGTCGTGTGGGGCAGCTTCACCCTCACCGACGCGCTCTTCCGAGCGGGACTCGTCGACGTGCTGCGCCTGCGCATCGTTCCTGTGCTGATCGGTGCGGGCCGCCCCTTCACGCCGGCCGACCTGGGCGATCGACCGCTGTCCCTCGACCACACGGTCGCGCACCCGAGCGGGCACATCGGCACGACCTACGTCCTTCGCTGACCCGCGCTAGCTGCGCTCCGCCGGCACCTCGTCGGCGCCGGAGACGGATGCCCCGTCATCCGGCGTCGTCGTCGCATCCGGCGTCGTCGACGCCTCGCCCGGCGCAACGTCCAGGTACTCCGCCGTCAGCAGCCGATAGGAGCGCGTGCGGAAGGCGAGAAGGGCGAGCACGACCAAGGCGAGCCCGCTGAACAGGAACACGAGGGCGATGCCCCGGGCGTCGCCGTCGCCGAGCAGCCAGCCCCAGGTCGCCTGCCCTTCGGCGGACTCCATGTAGGGGATGATCCAGAACTGGGCGATCGGGGCGATGAGGAAGGCGGTGATCGGGGCGGCCGCCGCCTCGAACGCCTGCGCGAAACCGAACACGCGGCCCTGCCGCCGGAACGGCACGACCTTCTGGACGACGGTCTGCTCCGCCGCCTCCACCGCGGGGATGAGGGTCATGTAGATCCAGATGCCGATCCCGTAGAGCACCCACCACTCGCGGATCGTGAACAGCGCCCCGAGCAGTCCCATGCCGACGACGACGAGGAGCATCGTGCGGATCGGGTTGCGGCCGAGGCCCCACTTGGCGATCACGATGCCCCCGATGATGAAGCCCGACGAGGAGATGCCGAGCACGATGCCCCACGCCTCGACCGGGAACAGGGTGAGTCCGTACGGATCCATGAGCGCCATGTAGACGCCGCCGATGAGGTTGTTGAACGTCGAGAACACGATGAGGGCGAATAGGCCCGGCGCTCCCCGGATCGCGGCGATGCTGCCGCGGAGGTCGATCGCGGGCGAGTGGTCCCGGTCGACGACCGGGTGCGCCTCGGGGATGCGCACGAAGAACAGGTGCACGAGCGCGACCAGGGTCGCTGCGATGGCGAGCGCGAGCGTCCACCCCATGCCGAGCAGGCCGATCGAGAGTCCGCTGAAGACGCTCGTGACGAGGAAGGCGAGCCCCTGCACGGTGCCGACCATGCCGTTGGCGTTCGCGTGCCGCTCCTCGGGCACGAGCAGGGTCACGGTCGTCGACAGTGCGATGTTGCGCATGTTCTCGACGACGGCACCGAAGAGGATGATGCCGGAGAACAGCCAGAACCACGGGCCGCCGAGATCGAGCAGGGCGGACTCGGGCTGCAGGAGGTAGAGCACACCGGCCACCGTGAACGAGCCGAGGGTCACGAGGCTCGAGAACACCATGACCCGCTGCTTGCGGTGCCGGTCGACGATCGTGCCGAAGAAGATCGAGAACAGCGCGATGAGCAGCATGTAGGCGCCGCCGATGATGCCCGTCGCGAGCACCGACCGGGTCTCGAGGTACACCCAGAAGGTGAGCGCGAACCAGAGGAAGCTCGTCGTGACGTTCGCGATCATCGTGTTCGCGAGCACCTGCACGAAGGTGCGCATGCCACCGGGCGGCGGCACGACGGGCGCGGACGACCCCGACGCAGCAGAGCCCGGCGCAGGCGACCCCGGCTCAGGCGATGCCGACGCAGGCGATCCCGAGGCGGGCGCAGCCTGCAGCGCCTCGCCCGGTCCGGATCCGCCGGGCACGTCGGTCACCCTGCGAGGATAACCAGCCCCCGCGACATCCGGAACCCCTCTCAGCCGACGCGCGCGACGCGCGAGGCGACGACCTCGGCGGCGAACGCCGTCGCGAGCCGGGCGCAGCGTGCCGCGGATTCCTCCTCGTGGACGAGTGCGGCATCGACGAGCTGCTGCTTGTCGATTCCGGCGGCCGCGAGCGCGGCATCGTCCCACTTCTCGAGGTCGCGCGCCCCCGCCTCCGGGTGGAACTGCACCCCGCGCACGTGACGGCCGAGCCGGAAGGCCTGGTTGATGCATGCCTCGCTCGAAGCGAGCAGCACGGCCGCATCGGGCAGGCGCGTGATCATGTCCTGGTGGTTCTCGATCACGTGCGCGACCGGCGAGAGCGACGAGAGCACGGCGTCGTCGACGCCCTGTTCCGTGACGAAGACGGGGGTGGCCCCGCGCTCCGGCGTGCCGTACGAGGCCCGCACCTCACCGCCGGCGACGTGCGCGATGATCTGCGCACCGAGGCACACTCCGAGCGTGGGGATGTCGGCCGAGATGGCCTCGGCCGCGAGCTCGCGCTCCCTGGCGAGCCACGGGGCGCGCTCGTCGTCGTCGGGCATGAGCCCGCCGCCGAGCATGATCAGGCCGTCGAAGGAGGTCAGGTCGTCGGGCAGCCCCTCCTCGCCGACGGCCACGACGAGGTCGAGCCCCGCCTCCTCGAGCCACGGCTGCATGCGCCGCAGGCTGCTCGGGCGGGAGTTCACGACCACGAGCACCTTCGGGCCGTCATTCACTGTCACCATCTGCGCTCTCGCTCTCTCATGCCCCGACGGGTCGGCTCGCGCCGGCACCCGTGAAGCCCAGGTAGTCGTCATCGGATGCCGCGATCACGCGCAGCACGTTCTCGGTCCCGAGCTTGCGCAGCTCGGACTCCGTCCAGCCGCGGCGGGCCAGCTCGGCGAACAGCACGGGATAGCCCGAGACGTCGTCGAGCCCCTCGGGCATGTCGTCGGTGCCGTCGTAGTCACCGCCGAGGCCCACGCCGTCGATGCCGGCGACGTTGCGCACGTGTTCGACGTGATCGGCGGCGTCGGCGACGGTGACGGGCGGCTTCGGCCCGGTCTCGCCGGCGTTCACCCACTCCCGACGCTCGACCGTGAGGAACGAGGGCACGAAGGTGACCATGTACACGCCGCCGCCGTCGGCGACCCGGCGGATGATCCGGTCGGGCATGTTCCGCGGATGCGGGTTCAGGGCCGCGGCGCTCGAGTGGCTGACAAGGGTCGGCCGGGTCGACGTGTCGAGCGCCGCATCGGCCGTGGCCACCGAGACGTGGGCGAGGTCGACGAGCATGCCGATGCGGTTCATCTCGGCCACGACCTCGCGGCCGAACTCGGTGAGCCCGCCGTGCCGCGCCTCATCGGTCGCGGAGTCGGCCCAGTCGCTCGTCGAGGTCCAGGTGAGCGTCATGTACCGCGCACCGAGCCGGGCGTACTCGCGCAGCACCGCGAGCGAGTTGTCGATCTGGCCGCCGCCCTCGACGCCGATCATCGAGGCGATCCGCCCCGCCTCGATCGCCCGCCTCGCCGTTTCGGCGGTCGTCGCGAGCTCGAAGGTCTCGGGGTAGCGCGCCGCCATGCGGTGCACGAAGTCGATCTGCTCGAGCGTCGACCGCACGGCGGCCGCCCCCTCGATCTTCGAATCGACCCAGACCGACCAGAACTGGCCGGCGACCCCGCCCTCGCGCAGCTTCGGGATGTCGGTGTGCAACGGCGTCGGCTCGGAGCCGTCGAGCCCCTCGACCGAGTAGCCGCGCTCGGTGCGCGCCGTCCACGGCAGGTCGTTGTGGCCGTCGAAGACGGGAATCTCGAAACGCTCGTGCTGCATGACGCCGTCCTCAGTGCTCTCGGTTGATCAGGTGGGTCTGCAGCCGGGCCGTCAGCTCGGCGTCGAAGACCCGCTGCACGCCGTCGAGCTCTGCGACCGCCACCGCGGAACGCGTGCTCGAGAGCAGCCAGATGTCGTCGGCGAGCGCGAGCTGCTCGACGCGCACGGGCTCGCGGTGCGTCTCGTGGCCGAGCTCGGAGAGCAGCTCGATCGCGCTCGCGAGCGTGGTGCCGGCGAGGATGCCGTCTTCGCTCGGCGGGGAGACGAACCGATCGCCGAACCGCAGCAGCACCGTCGACGACGGCCCCTCGAGCACGAACCCGTCGATGCTCGTGAAGATGACGTCGGCGGCGCCGCGACGCGACGCCTCTCGCAGCACCGACTTGTTGACCGCGTACGACAGCGACTTCGCACCCTGCAGCAGCCACGGCGAGGTGCGCGCGACGTCGTGCCGGTACCCGCGATCGAGCGTGACGACCGAGACGCCCCTCGAGCGCGGCACGGTGAAGTCGTCGGCATCGGCGATGCACACCCAGCCGACGGGCACGCCCGTGCCCTCGATGCCGCGGGTCATCACGAACTTGACGAAGCCGTCGGCTGTGCTGTCGTGCGCCGCGATGGCGGCGTGGATCGCGTCGCGCCACACGTCGAGCTTCGGCGCGGGCAGGTCGAGCAGCGCCGCCGAGCGGGCGAACCGCCGCAAGTGGTCCTCGATCGCCTGCGGGCGGCCGTTGTGCACCCCGAGCGTCTCGAAGATGCCGTCGCCGCGCGTCGCGCTCAGGTCGCGCACGTTCAGCTGCGGCGCGTCGACGTCGGCGAGGTGGAAGGGGGTCGGCGTCTCGGGGTCGCCCTCGGCCGCATCGTCGACCATGACGAGCACGGCTGCGGATGCCGCGGCTCGCGTCTCGTTCGGCGAGTCGCGCTCGGCGGAGTCGAAGCGGCGCTTGAGGTTCTGCTCGATCCAGGCGAGGTCGACGTCGAATCCGATGCCGACGCCCGTCGGCACGGCGACGACGCCGTCACGGGCGACGACCGACGGCGTGATCACGTCGCGGGCGTAGTACTTGTCGGAGCCCGAGACATCCGAGGGGTAGCTGAAGTGCTCGAGCGAGGAGAGCGCGAGGTTCGCGGCGCGACCGATGCCGAACTCGTGCATGCCGCCGCACCACACCGGGATGCCCGCGGCGCCGGCGAGGTCGTGCGCGGCCTTCGCCACGGTCAGGCCGCCCATGCGGGAGACCTTGATGTTCAGCACCCGACCCGAGCCCAGCGCGATCATCGTCTGCAGGTCGTCGAGGCGCACGACGGACTCGTCGAGGCAGACGGGCGTCGAGATGCGTTCCTGCAGGCGGGCGTGCCCGACGAAGTCGCCGGGTGCGAACGGCTGCTCGATCATGCTGAGCGACTCGGCGTCGAACTCGGCCAGTCGGGCGATGGTGTCGTCGTCGCTCGAGTACGCGCCGTTGGCGTCGACGTGCATCAGGAGCTCGGGGAACGCGCGGCGCACCTCGCGCACCGGGTCGAGGTCCCAGCCGGGAGCGATCTTCAGCTTCACCCGGCCATAGCCGGCGTCGAGCTGCGCGCCGACCTGGGCGAGCAGCTCGTCGATGGTCGGCTCGATGCCGAGCGAGACCCCGGCCGCGACCTCGGTGCGGGTGCCGCCGAGCGCCTCCGCGAGCGGGATGCCGCGCGACGTCGCCCAGAGATCCCACGCGGCCCCGGCGAAACCGGCCTTCGTGAACTCGTGGCCCCGGATCTTCGACCAGAGTGCATCGACCTCGCTCGGGTGCTGCCAGTCGGCTTCGAGCACGCGCGGCACGAGGTAGCGGGTCGCGATCGACCACGCCGTCTCGGTGTTCTCCGCCGTGAAGTAGGGGTCGCTCGGTGAGGCGATCTCACCCCATCCCATGGCGCCGGCGTCGTCGGTGAACCGCACGAGGATGTGCTCGAGCCCCGTCTTGCGATGCGAACTCGTCTGGAAGCCGTGCACGAGCGGCAGGCTCACCTGGAAGAGTTCGATGCGGGTGACCCTCATGGTGCGTCCTCGTCGTTTCGGTGGTCGAAGTACAGGTTCATCTCGTGGTTCAGCTCGTCGCGCGTGGCCAGCCGCCGACGGGCGCCCTTGGCGCTCGCGGTGGTGAGCGTGCTGAGCAGGTGGCAGACGGCGGCGACCGAGGTGGGCGAGTCGGCGTACGACGCGGATCCGGTCTGCAGCACGATCAACGAGGTCGCGAACGGCGCGAGCGGCGCGTCGTCGCTGTCGGTGAACACGACGAGCTGGCCGCCGGCCTCGCTGAAGAGGCGGCCGAGCGTGACGGTCTCCCGGCGGTAGCGGCGCAGCGAGAAGAGGATGAGCACGTCGGTCGAGCGCACGTCGCTGAGCACGTCGAGCGGATTCAGCGCGTGCCCGTCGATCAGGTAGACGTTCGGCACCGTCGCGGCGAGGTCGGCGTTCAGGAGCGCGGCGTAGGCCGCCGACTTGCCCGCTCCCGCGATGAACTTGCGCCGCGCACCGAGGATGATGGCGGCCGCCTGCGGCACGGCCGCGCTCGCGCGGAGGTGCGCGAAGGTGCTCTCCAGCGAGGCGGCCTCGGTCTCCATCACGCGGTCCTGGAGGCCCTCGGCCGAGAGGTTCTTGCGCATGCGCACCCCGAACCTGGCCTCGGGCGAGCTCAACGTGCGGTTGAGCTCGTGCTCGAGCTGTTCGTGCTCGAGCTGTTCGTCGCTGCGCGCCTGCATCGTCATCGGGCTCCCCCTCCGGTCGCCGACGGCACGGCGAGGTAGGCGGAGGCGGCCGCATCGATGCGCTGGCAGCTCACGAGCACGAAGCCCTGCCCGTGCAGTTCGTGCATCGTGTCGTGCAACCGAGCCGTGCCGGCCTCGCCGGTCGGGATGACCACCCAGCGGCCGGCTCCGTGCGCGATCGACGCGCCCGGCTCAGCACCCGCGAGCGAGGCGGGCGGACGCTCGGCGCGCACCGCGGCGTACTGGTCGCCCCCGGCCGCCAGCGGCCAGTCGACGAGCAGGCGGTCGGTGCCCGGCCGCCCGTAGTAGTCGCGCACGAAGGCGGAGCTGTGCGCCCCGAGGATGTCGAGGTTGAAGTGGGCGTTGCGCCCGAGGGCGGGGTCGAACGCCCAGCGCATCGTCGAGACTCCCGAGGCGAGCACGACCTCTCGCTGACGCAGCTTGAGCAGCCGGCCCACACCGCGCCCTTGGGCGTGCTGTTCGACGACCGCCGCCTGGGAGTAGTGGAAGACCCCGGAATCGTCGGAACCGAGGAAGCCGTATGCGAAGCCGATGAGCTGCCCGTCGGCGCTGCGCACCCCGACCGCCGACCCGCCGTTGCGCACGAGCGCGCTCAGCAGGTTGCTGTTCAGGGCGAGCTCCTCCGAGGAGTAGCCGAAGACCCGTCGGTACAGCGCACTCGCCTGCTGGAAGTCCTCGTACTTCGAGAGCTCATGGGTGGTGAGCCCCTCGTCCACTCCACGGTCTCGCGCCTGCGCATCGGTCACGCTGCCCATTATACGAATCATATAATTGTCACGTCCAGCGGAATCGCCGCGATTCACGCCCGGAATTCTTCGAACCTTATGCGACTGTATTGCTACCATATGCTTCATATCTTCGACGAGGAGTGAAATGACGCCAGGAGAAGTCGGGGCAGCGCTGGATGCCGCATGGCACACGGTGACCGAGCGTCTCGAGCAGCTCGTCCGCATCGAGACCCCCTCGTTCGACGCGGTGGCGAGCGCGCGCATCGCGCTCGCGCTCGCGGAGTGGTTCGAGCCGCTCGCGACCGAGCTCCGCACCGTCGTCACCGAAGCGGGAACGCACCTCGTCATCGACGTCCCCGGCGCAGACGACGAGGCGCCGCTCCTGCTGCTCGGCCACTCCGACACGGTGTGGGACCACGGAACGCTGACGGGCGAGGTGCCGTGGTCGGTCGACGGCGACGTCGTGCGCGGCCCGGGCGCCTTCGACATGAAGAGCGGGCTCGTCACCATGCTCACCGCCCTCGAGATCCTGCGGGATCGACCGAGGCGCGCGGTGCGGATCCTCATCAACTGCGACGAGGAGGTGGGCTCCCCCACCTCGCAGGAGCTCGTGCGGAGCGCACTCGACGGCGTCGCCGGCGTCATCGGCTTCGAGTCGCCGCACCCCGACGGCGCGTTCAAGGTGGGGCGAGCCGGCAGCACGCGACTCCGGCTCGACGTCGAGGGCAGGGCGGCGCACGCGGCACTCGACCCCGAGAACGGCGTCTCGGCCATCGACGAGCTCGTCGACCAGCTGCTCGTGGTGCGCGGGGTCGTCGTCGAGGCATCCGCGACCGTGCCCGTGCTCTGCAACGTCGGCACCATCTCAGGCGGCGCGAGGGCGAACGTCGTGCCCGACGCGGCCTCCGCAGAGATCGGGCTCCGCTTCGTCGACGGCGAGTCGGAGCGGCACGTGCTCGGTGCGCTCGCCCGACTCGAGCCCATCCGTTCCGGCGCCGTCGTGCGCGCCACCATCCTGACGAGCAGGCCGGCCTGGCAGGCGGGCGCGGGCGATGCGGAGCTGCTCGAGGAGGTCGGGCGCGCGGCATCCGCGCTCGGGCAGTCGGTGAGCGGCCGGCCCGCAGCCGGCGCCGGCGACACCAACCTCGTCGGCTCGCTCGGCGTCCCGACGATCGACGGCTTCGGCCCGCGGGGCGGCGGCGCCCACGCCGTGACCGAGCACCTGTCGCTCTCGTCGCTGCGCGAACGCATCGAGCTGCTCACGGCGGTGCTCGCACGCTGAGCCCGGCTCACCAGTTGCATTCCTCTCCGACGGCCGGCAGTGGTACGTCGGCGGGGTGCAGCACGTACACCACGCCGCCGCTGCCGCCGGCGCTCCGCAGCCAGGCCCGCTCGAAGGCCGCGCGCGGGTAGTTCCGGCGCACCCCCGAGGCATCGGGCGCCGCCGGGTCGTTGACGACGACGTCGCCGTCGGGCGTGAACCCCGCGATCACGAGCAGGTGGCCCTCGGTGACGTAGCCGGCCTCGGGGAGCTCGTCTCGCGTGAACGAGACCGAGGCGATGAGGGGAATGCCCGCGGCGATGAACCGTTCGGCCTCGTCGAGCGAGCGCAACCGGGTGACGAACGATTCGAGCCCGCTGCAGGCTGCGAACGCCGTGTTGAACGACCAGTTGCCCGTGCCCCCGTAGTCGTGGTCGAAGCATCCGGCCGCCGCCCATACGACCTGGGAGTCGCCGTTCGGCGCGTCGATGCCGACCAGGGCCTCCTCCGACGGCAGTCGCCCCCAGAAGCCGAGCACCATCGCGGTCGAGGTCGGCGAGCACCAGGCCTCGCCGCCGCCGCCGAGTTCGACGTGCGTGCCGCGGTGCTGCTGCTGCGAGAATCGCGGCACTTCGAGTGCGACGCCGTACGCGCCGGACCGGTCGGGGCGGTCGTGCTCGCGCTCCCGCCGGTGCTCGTCCTCGTGCTCGTGCTCGTCGATCGACGAGACCATCGCCCCCACCATCGCGAGCGATGCGGCGGCGTCGACGTCTGCCTCAGCCCCGCGGGCGAAGGTCGCGCGCAGCCGGTACGCCGTGAAGGCCCGACCCTCGGCGGCGACGAAGGTGTCGGCGAGCACGGATGCATCGGCGTCCCGCTGGCCCGACACGGTCGTGCGCCGGATGCCCCTTGCATCGTCGTCGTGCTCCGTCCACCGGGCGAGCGCGAACCAGGCGGTCCACGACCCGTCGGCGATCCGGGCGCTGAGCTCGAGCTCGATCCAGGTGCCCGGCGGGGTGGTCGCGTGCCATGACAGGATCGCCTCGGTCGCCGGGAACGGCACCTCGACGGCCTCGGAGGTCCACTTAGCCGGTGCCGTTGCCGCAGCCGTTGCCGCAGCCGCGGCCGATACCGACGCGACCTCCGGCTCCCACGCGGGCCGCAGCATTCCTGCGTCGTCGACGACGGTGCCCTCGTGCGTTCCCGGGGCGAACCCGGCCGCCCCGCGCACAGCGCCGAACTGCACGTGCCGTGTCATGCTCCCCCGCCTCAGCCGTGCAGCAGGTGGTCGCGGATGACGTCGCCGGCCTCGCGCATCGTCGCGAGCGCCTCGTCGCGGTGGTCGGTGCCGCGCTCCCAGTTCGCGAGCACCGAGTACGCCACGCGGCGCTTCGGCGACATGACCACGCCGATGTCGCCGCGCACGCGGCTCGTCGTCCCGGTCTTGTTCCACATCCAGATGTCGCGGTCGTAGAAGTAGTGGGCGAGCGGGTCGAGGCCCCAGGCCGACGCCACCATCGAGCAATCCATGCCCGCGCCGAGCCACCGGCGCAGCGTGTCGCACCCGGCCTCGGTCAGCACCTCGTTCCTCGCGACCCGCGCGACGAAGTCGGTGAGCTCGCGGGCGCTGCCCGTGGAGAGGTTCGGCGGGAAGCCCGTGGGGATCGGCCAGCGCACGATGTCGTCGAGCGAGCTCTCGGTGTAGCCGAGGGCCGCGGTCGACGCGTGCACGGCGTCGAGGCCGACCCGGCGGCACATCGTGTTGGTCGCCGCGTTGTCGCTCACCGCACCGATGAGGGCGCACAGGTCGTAGATGCTGAGCGTGTCGGCCTGCAGCAGGTACCAGAGCCCCGAGTTGTCCATCCACTCGCTCGGCCGACGGGTCACCGGCTCCTCGAGGCGCAGCTCGCCGCGCTGCTCGAGTTCGAGCACCGTGTGCAGCAGGAACACCTTGCCGATGCTCGCCGTGTCGAGGGCGAGGTGCTCGCCCTGCTCGAAGAGCACGTGGCCCGAGTCGAGGTCGACCGCCTTGGCCGACCACGTGATGCCCGATCCCGTCGCGAACTCCATGCGCTCCCCCGTTCCGCCCTGTCTCATACCCGCGCCCTCGTCTCGAGCACCCGTCCGGCCGCGAAGGCACCGAGTCCCATGACCGTCGGCTCGCCGCGACCCTGCACGATGATGCGATCGTTCGCCAGGTCGGCCACCGTCGTCGCGAAGGTCCACAAGGCGCTCGAGCGGTTCAGCACCCCGTCGGACCGGAGTGCCGTGAACACCGACTCCGCGTCGAGCGCGGCGCCCTGCCGTTCGTCGAGGTGCCCGCTCAGGCGCTCACCGCGCGTGCGGCTCTCGACGAGCGACTCGTCGCCGTCGGCCGGCTGCATGCCCGGCCCCGGCTCGCCGACGAACCGCAGGTGGTTCGTGTGCCAGAGGCAGGGCGCGTCCGCCGAGGCATCCGTCGTCGCGATGACGCCCGCGACGTTCTCGATCATGACGACCCGGCCGGTCTCGCGGTCGCCGACGTTGAACGAGAACCCGCCGGCGCACGGCACGGACGCGGCGCGTTCGAGCGCCTCGCGGCCCGAGTGGCTCCGCTGCGCATGACGCGCGACGAAGTGCCGGCCGGCACCGTTCGCGTCGGGATCGACGACGGGCAGGTGGTCGAGCCCCCAGACCGTGCCCGCCTCCGTCGCGACGAAGGAGTTCGCGGGCAGGAAGCCCGGGTACCAGACGACCGTCATGCTCGGGTCGCCCTCGATCACGAGGGTCAGCAGGCAGACGTCGTCGACCGAGCCGCCCGCGCCGTCTTCGTTGTGGCCGACGACGAGGGCATCGGATGTCGCGAGCGACACGTCGCTGCACCCGGTGCCGTCGCGGCCGAGGTCGCCGCGCAGGTTGTAGACCCACAGGTCGAACGCGGGCAGCCCCGCTCCCTCGGCGAGCAGGTCGAGCTCGCGCGACTCGACCGGGCAGAGCCGACGTGTCGACGCCTCGATGCGCCGCATGCGTTCGGCCACGACCTCTCGCTCGACGCGGGTCATGAGCGCCGACCACTGCGCGTCGGCGCGATCGCGGATGTCGCGGATGCGCTCGGCGAAGTGCTCGCCGAGCTCGCGGAAGACCGTCTCGCGGTCGCCCGTGACGACCACCCAGGGCAGGCCGGAGACCGCGGGATTCTCGTGAACGGTCATGCCGGATTCACTCGGCGGCCGCGAGCACGCCCTCGCGCCCCACGATCTTCGGAGCGGCCGCGAGCAGCTTCTTCGTGTACTCGTGCTGCGGGTCGAGGAGGACGGTCTCGGTCGAGCCCCGCTCGACGATCTCGCCGTGGTACATCACGGCGACCGTGTCGGCGATGTTCCAGGCGAGCCCGAGGTCGTGCGTGATGACGAGCGCGGAGAGGCCGAGCTCGTCGCGCAGGCGGAGCATCAGCGCGAGGATCTCGCCGCGCGCCGAGGCGTCGAGCGACGCGACCGGCTCGTCCGCGATGAGCATCTGCGGATTCATCGCGAGGGCGCCGGCGATCACGACGCGCTGGCGCTGACCGCCCGAGAGCTCGTGCGGGATGGCCTCGAAGAAATGCTCGGGCGGCGTGAGCTCGGCGTTCTCGAGGCTCGCGGCGACCTGGTCGCGCTCGTCGCCGGGGTAGCGCTGGATGCGCAGTCCCTCGGCCACCGACTCGTAGACGCTGAGCTTCGGGTTCAGGGCGGCCGACGGGTCCTGGAGGATGAGCTGCACCTGGCGACGGAACTCGCGGAGCTGCTTCGTCGAACGGCCGAGCGGCGTGCCGCGGAAGAGCACCTGGCCGCCCTGGTCGGGCCGCTCGAGGCCGAGCAGCGTGCGGGCGAGTGTGGTCTTGCCCGAGCCCGACTGACCGACGAGCGCGACGATCTCGCCGCGACGGCACGACAGGTCGACCCCGCGCACCGCGCGCACGTTCTTGCCGCGGGCGCGGAACGTCACGCTGAGGTTGCGCGCCTCGAGCAGCACCTCGTCGGTCGCCCCGGGGGTGCCCTTCGCGGGCTCGCGCACGGGCGCCGAGGCATCCGCCGCGCCGATCGCGTCGATCGAACCCGTCGCGACCTGATCGCCCCGGCGGGTGACCGGCTTCAGCCGCGATGCCGGGTCGCCGATCGTCGGGAAGGCATCGGCGAGCTGCTTCGTGTACGCCTCGCGCGGCTCGGTGCAGATCTGCTGCGATTCGCCGACCTCGACGAGCTCGCCATTGCGCATCACGGCGATCCGCTCGCACGCCGTGGCGAGCACCGAGAGGTCGTGGCTGATCATGAGGAGCGAGATGCCCCGACGGGTCACGAGGTCCTTCACGACCTCGAGGATCTGGCCCTGCACGATGACGTCGAGCGCGGTGGTCGGTTCGTCGGCGACGATGATGTCGGGCTCGCACGCGAGCGCCATCGCGATCATGATGCGCTGCTTCTGGCCGCCCGAGAGCTCGTGCGGGTACGAGGCCGCCTTCGCGATCGGCAGGTCGACCTGGTCCATCAGCTCGGCGAGGCGCGCCTTGCGAGCCTCCGCGGTGCGCCAGCCGTCCTTCACGTGCAACTCGAGCGCCTCGATGATCTGCTGACCCACCGTGCGAACGGGGTTCAGCGAGTGCATCGCCCCCTGGAACACGATCGCGACCTCGGACCAGCGGAGCGCTCGCAGCTCGCCGAAGCTCAGCTCGGCGACGCTCCGGTCGCCGACGCGCACCTGGCCGTCGATCACGGCGTTGTCGGGCAGCAGCCGCAGCGCGCTCATCGCGAGCGTCGACTTGCCGGAGCCCGACTCGCCGGCGATGCCGAGCGTGCCGCCGGCCGGCAGCGAGAGGCTGACGTTCCGAACCGCGGCGATGTCGCCGCGACCCCGCGATGCCGCGGTGCGGTACGTGATGGAAACGTCGTCGAAAACGAGATCCGGCATGCTCAACGGCTCCTCAGGGTCGGGTTCACGATGGCTTCGAAGGTGCGCCCGACGAGAGTGAAGGCGAGCACCACGAGCACGATCGCGAGACCGGGGATGACGACGTACCACCAGTAGCCGCTCGTCGCGGCGGAGACGTCCATCGAGTCCTTCAGGATCGTGCCCCACGACTGCTGGGTGGGGTCGCCGAGGCCGAGGAAGGCGAGCGTCGATTCGGCGATGATCGCCGAGCCGACGGTGAGGGTGGTGTTGGCGAGCACGAGCGGCAGCACGGCCGGGAAGAGGTGCTTGCCGATGATGTGCCAGTGCCCGGCGCCGAGCACCTGCGAGCGCTCGACGTACGGGCGGGCCTCGACCGCGAGCGTCTGGGCTCTCACGAGCCTGGCGGTGGCCGCCCACGAGGTCACGCCGATCGCGATCACGATCGTGAGCACGCCGCGGCTCAGCACCGACGACAGCACGATGGCGAGCACGAGCGAGGGCAGCACGAGGAAGAAGTCGACGAATCGCATGATGATGCCGCCGGTGACCCCGGTGAAGTGGCCGGCGGCCATGCCGACGAGGGTGCCGATGACCATCGACATCGCCGTGGCGGCGACGCCCACGAGGAGGGAGGTGCGAGCGCCCCAGATCATGCGCACCCACAGCTCGCGACCCTGGTGGTCGGTGCCCATCGGGTGCTCCCACGACGGCGGCGCGAAGCGCGGCTGGTCGGTGAGCTGGGTGACGTCGAGCATCGAGCGGTCGGCGATGACCGGGGCGAGGATCGCGAGGAGGATCACGATGCCGAGGAAGATCAGCCCCGACATGCCGGAGGCGCTCGCGCGGAACTCGCGCCACAGCTTCGCGGCGGACGCACGGCGACGGCGGCTCGCGACCTGACGGGTCGTCAGTTGCGCGACGGGTCGCGCCTGTTCGGTGGTGCTCATGCGCGCCTCACTCTCGGGTCGAGCTGCCGATAGATGAGGTCGGCGATGAGATTCATGACGATGATGATCGTCGAGAAGACGACGAAGGTGCCCTGCAGCAGGGGCATGTCGGGGCCGCTGATGGCCTCGTAGGTGAGCTTGCCGAGGCCGGGCCAGGAGAAGACGGTCTCGACCGTGACGGCGCCGGCCACGAGACCGCCGATGTGCATGAAGACGAGGGTGACGGTGGGCAGCAGTGCGTTCGGCACCGCGTGCCGGCGACGCACGAGGTCGTCGCGCAGGCCCTTCGCGCGGGCGGTCGTCAGGTAGTCGGAGGACTTCTCCTCGAGGAGCGACGCGCGCATGACCATCAGGTACTGGGCGAAGACCACCGCGACCATCGTGACCACCGGGAGCACCATGTGGCGGGCGACGTCGACGACGTAGGCGAAGGTGCCGGGCTCGACGCCGGGACTGACCATGCCGCCCGTCGGGAACCAGCGGAGGGTGCCGCCGAAGATCATGAGCAGGATCAGCGCGAGCCAGAAGGTCGGCACCGACCACAGCGTGAGCGAGGTGCCGGTGGCGATCTTGTCGAAGAGCGAGCCGTTGCGCCAGGCCGCTCGCTGGCCGAGCCACAGCCCCAGCACGATCGCGATGATCGCGGAGGTGCCGGTGAGGAGGAGCGTCGGACCGAGGTACTGCCCGATGAGCTCGCTCACCGGGGTGCGGTACACGTAGCTCTCGCCGAGGTTGCCCGTGAAGATGTTGACGAGGTAGTCGAGGAACTGCTGGGTGACGGGCTTGTCGAGGCCGTACTGCCGCCGGAGCTCCGCGATCTGCTCGGGGCTCATCGGGCGTTCCTGCGCGATGCGTCGCACGGGGTCGCCCGGCAGCACCCGGAAGGCGAAGAAGCCGAGCAGCACGACCATCACGAGGCTGATGAGCGCCCCGCCGAGCTTGGTGCCGAAGTAGCCCAGGAACGACGAACGGGTCGGCGATTCCTCTGCGAGCTTCTGGTCGTGCACCTCCGCGTTCACGGGGGTGATGGTGTCTGTCATTGCGCTCCGTCCTCCTTCTTCCTGCGCTCGTGTCGATCGCCCGGTCGGATGCCGCGGGGTGCGGCATCCGACCGGGCAGTGCGACGAACGCTACTCGCGGTCGCCCGCGGTCTTGCGACGTCGCACGATCACGATCGCGACGACGCCGGCGGCGACGACGAGCACGCCGAGTCCGATCCAGAGACCGACGGCGGGGCCGGAGTCACCGGTCGAAGCGGAAGCCTCGTCGGAGACGGGCTCCACCGTGTAGTAGCCCCAGTAGCCGGCCTGGTTCGCGATGATGCCGTTGTCGGCGGGCTGCGTGGTGAAGCCCGTGAAGCGGTCGGAGCGGTAGGCCTCGAGCGACTGGCCGTACCAGAGGGTGATCTGGGCGACGTCCTCGTAGTGCATGCGGAGCATGTCGTGCACGAGCTCGGCGCGCTTGGCCTCGTCGAGCTCGGAGTGCTGCTCGGCGTAGAGGGCGTCGAACTCGGGGTTGCAGTAGCCGTCCTGGCTCGTCGCGCCGTTGCCCTCGGCGTCGGGACGCGAGGAGCACAGGTTGATGCCGAGCTGGTAGTCGGGGTCGGGGTTGACGCTCCACCCGGAGAAGTACAGGTCGTAGTCGCTCACGGCCGTGCGGTCGGAGATCGTGTCGCTGTCGGTGGTCTCGAGCTTCAGCTCGACGCCGATGTTCGCCATCCAGGGCACGAGGTACTCGGCCGTCGACATCTCGACGATGTCCTCCGCGTCGGCGAGCAGGCGGACCGAGAGTCGGTTGCCATCCTTCTCGCGGATGCCGTCGGCGCCGGCGACCCAGCCGGCGTCGTCGAGCTCGGCCATCGCCGCGTCGGGATCGAACGACACGATCGCCTCGTCGTCGTCGGGCAGGTGCCACTTCTCGAACGCGATCGGGATGAAGCTCGTGGCGGGAGCGCCGTAGCCGCCCAGCACGTTCTTCAGGAGCGACTCCTGGTCGATGCCGAGACGGATCGCCTCGCGCACGGCCGGGTCCTTGAGGACCGGGCTGCCCGTTCCGTAGGGGACGCCCTCGGGCGTCTCCGCTCCGGCGTTCACGCTGATCGACGTGAAGCGACGGCCGGTGCCCGCGTGGGTCGTGATGCCCTCTTCGCCTTCGAGCGCCGACATCTGGGTGTCGGTGAGCCCGGTGACGAGGTCGACCTCACCGGCGCGCAGCGCCTGGATCTGGGCGTCGGAGTTCGTGTAGTAGATGTACTGGATGCCGTCGATCTTGGGAGCGCCGCGCCAGAAGTTGGGGTTCGCCTTGAGGGTGATCGACTGGTTCGCCGAGTAGCTCTCGAGCGTGTACGGTCCGGAGCCCACGACGTCGGCGTCGTTGGCGAAGGTCGTGGGGTCATCGACCTCCGACCAGATGTGCTCGGGGAGCACGGGGATCTCGGTGCCGGGGTTCGGCGCCTGCGGGGTCTTGAGGTTGATGACGACGGTGAGGTCGTCGGGCGTCTCGACGCTGTCGAAGTTCGCCACGAGGTTGCCGTTGGCGGTGCCGAGCATCGGGTCGTTCATCATCGACTCGTACGTGTACTTGACGTCGGCCGAGGTGATCGGCTCGTCGTCGGACCATTTCATGCCCTCGTGCAGGGTGAAGGTCCAGGTCATGCCGTCGGGGCTGGCCTCCCACTTCTCTGCGAGGCCCTCGGTCGGGGAGCCGTCTTCGGCGTCGTTCTGCACGAGGCTCTCGTAGACGTACCGGATGATGTTCGTCGGCGTCAGGTAGATCGAGATGAACGGGTTGAAGGTGTCGACGAAGCCGGCGGTCGCGATGCGCAACGTCTTGGCATCGGCGCTCGCCGACGCCGCGGGGCTCGCGTCGGCGAAGACCGGGGCCGCGAACGAGGTCGCTGCCGGGCCGATGGCGAGACACGCCGCGAGGGACACCGCGGCGACGGTGGACAACCCGCGTCGCGCCTTTCCGTTTCTTGGGGCTGAAGTAGCACGCATACGTTTCATATTCCTTCGCTGATGGGGACGGACATGTGTGCAGAACTCGGATCTCTAGCAAGGGAACATGATGACCTGATGAAGTGTCAACAACAAAGATGCGATTCGTATCGGAATTTACAGAACGGCAACATTCCACAAGATCCGATACGGATACGGTGAAAATCCGAGAACATGGGGCTCTGATCGGAAATTTGCCACTCGGAGGGCGTCACAATCAACCCGGGGCACAACGGCCGCTCGTGGCGGGGAGTGTCGCTCGATCCTCTGGTCGGTCGAGCCGGGCTCCATTGCTCCAGGCTGAACATCTGAACCCTATCCCATGCAAAGAGCGAGACGAACCTCGCCAAAGCCCGCGTTGGTTCCGCGCACTATGGTGGAGCGCATGAGCGAGCCGACCGCGACACCACGTCTCGACAACGACATCGACCAGCGCATCGTCTCCGCACTCGCCGCCGACGGGCGCACGACGCTCGCCACGCTCGCCACGCTCACGGGCCTGTCGACCTCGGCGGTGCAGTCGCGCGTGCAGCGACTCGAGCAGCGCGGCGTCATCACCGGCTATCGCGCGGTCATCGACCCGCAGGCCGTCGGGCTGCCGGTCTCCGCGTTCCTCGAGATCTCGGTGCTCGACCCGGCCACGGTCGGCGACCTCGGAGCACGGCTCGGCGCCTACCCCGAGATCGAGTCCTGCTACGCGGTCTCGGGAGACGCCGGCCATCTCGCGGTCGCCCGCGTGGCGACGACCGCCGACCTCGCCGAGCTGCTGGTGCGCCTGCGCACCGCCATCCCCGCGCAGGTGCGCGCGACGATCGTGCTGCGCACGCTCTTCGAGAGCCGTCCGTTCACGGCCTCGGCCTGAGCCTCCCGAGCGCTGAGCCCACCCGAGCGCGGGGCCGCCTGAACGCCGGGCCCGCCTGATGGCCGGGCCCGCCGCATCCCCCGCAGAGCGGAGTCGCACCCGGCTGCCGCGTCGGAAGACCCGTCGCACGACGGATGCCGCGAGCGCGCGGCATCCGTAGCGTGAGGGCATGCTCGAACTCCACGACGTCACCAAGCGCTACGGCGAGCGCCTCGCCCTCGACCAGGTGGGCTTCACCGTCGGCGACGGCCGGCTCACCGGCTTCGTCGGCGGCAACGGCGCCGGCAAGACCACCACCATGCGGATCATCCTCGGCGTGCTCGCCTCCGACGGCGGCACCGTCACCCTCGACGGCGAGGCGCTCACGAGCGCCGACCGGCGCCGGTTCGGCTACATGCCGGAGGAACGCGGGCTCTACCCCAAGATGCGCGTGCTCGAGCAGACCGTCTACCTCGCCCGCCTGCACGGCTGGAGCGCGGCCGCAGCGCACCGCAACGCCCTCGAACTGCTCGAGCGACTCGGCCTCGGCGAGCGCACGAACGACACGATCGAGTCGCTCTCGCTCGGCAACCAGCAGCGGGCGCAGATCGCGGCGGCGCTCGTGCACCGCCCCGAGGTGCTCGTGCTCGACGAGCCGTTCTCGGGCCTCGACCCGATGGCCGTCGAGACGGTGCAGGGAGTGCTCGCGGATGCCGCGGCATCCGGCGCACCCGTGCTCTTCTCCTCGCACCAGCTCGACATCGTCGAGCGGCTCTGCGACGACCTCGTCATCATCGCGGGCGGCCGCATCGCAGCCGCGGGCAGTCGCGACGCCCTCCGCGCCGAGCACGGCTCCGACCGCTGGGAGCTCCTTACCTCCGGCGACCTCGGGTGGCTGCGCCAGCAGCCGGGCATCCGGGTCGCGGACTTCGACGGCGGCTGGGCCGTCTTCGAACCCGAGTCGGATGCCGCGCGGCAGGCCGCCCTCGCCGAGGCCGTCGCCCGGGGCGACGTCATCAGCTTCACCCGCGAGCACACGACGCTCGCCCAGATCTTCACGGAGGTCGTGCAGTGACTCTCGACACGAACGCATCCCGCTCCGGCGGCCGGCCCGACGGCGAGCGCCGCACCCCGAGCTTCACCGAGAACGTGACCCTGATCGCCGGTCGCGAGATCTCGATGAAGATGCGCAGCAAGGCGTTCCTCATCTCGACCGGCGTGCTCATGCTCGTCGTGCTCGCCTCGGTCGTGCTCGGCAGCATCTTCGGCTCGCAGACCGACCTCCCGAAGGTGGCCGTGGTCAACGGCGCGACCGAGGTCGTCGCGGGCAACCCCGCCCTCGACGCGGTGCCCGTCGCCGATCAGGATGCGGCTGAGCAGCTGCTGCGCGACGGCGACGTCGAGGCGATCGTGGCCCCCGCGGCATCCGAACCGCTCGGCATCGTCGTGATCGGCCTCGAGTCGACGCCGAACTCGGTCGTCTCGGCGCTCTCGGTGAATCCGACGGTCGAACTGCTCGACCCGGCCGCCGTCGACCCGATGCTCGCCTACTTCGTGGCGTTCGGCTTCGGCATCGTGTTCTTCATGTCGGCGCTCACCTTCGGCACGACGATCGCGCAGTCGGTCGTCGAGGAGAAGCAGACGCGCGTCGTCGAGATCCTGCTGTCGACCGTGTCGGCGCGAGCGCTCCTCACCGGCAAGGTCATCGGCAACAGCGTGCTCGCGTTCGGGCAGATCCTCGCGATCGCGGTGCTCGCGCTGCTCGGGCTGCTGCTCACCGGCCAACGCGTGCTGCTCGGCGGGCTCGGCGCCTCGATCGTGTGGTTCATCGTGTTCTTCGCGATCGGGTTCGTCATGCTCGCCGCGCTCTTCGCCGCGACCGCTGCGCTCGTCTCGCGAGCCGAGGACATCGGCACGGTCACGACGCCCGTGACGATGCTCGTGATGATCCCCTACTTCCTGGTCATCTTCTTCAACGACAACCCGACGGTGCTCGCGATCATGAGCTACGTGCCGTTCTCGGCACCCGTCGGCATGCCGATACGGATCTTCCTCGGCACGGCCGAATGGTGGGAGCCGTTCGTCTCGCTCGCGATCCTGCTCGCCACCGCGGCGCTCGCGGTCGTGGTCGGCGAGCGCATCTACCGCAGCTCGCTGCTGAAGACCGGCGCGCGCGTGCCGTGGGGCGAGGCGCTGAAGAGCTGAGCACGAGCGAGCGGATGCCGCGGGCGTGC
>NZ_JBHURI010000070.1:0-22507 GCF_042673425.1 Agromyces sp. NPDC056965
GTCGGGGGCGACGGGGGTGCCCGAACTCGTCCACACCGCCGCCGCCGAAGGGGGGGCTCCGCGGGTCGCCGCAAAGTGACGGGCGGGGCGGCCGTGCCTCCGAGCACGGCCGCCGCACTCCATCCGACTCGCAGTAAGGCGACCATGACCCACGACGCGATGCTCAGCCTCGAGCACATCGGCCTCCGCATCGGCGGCGCCCGCATCCTCCACGACGTCTCGCTCGACGTGGCGGCCGGGGAGATGCTCGGGGTGATCGGCCCCAACGGTGCCGGCAAGACCACCCTCTTCAACGTCATCTCCGGCGTCATGCGCCCCACCGACGGCCGCGTCGTGCTCGACGGCGCCGACGTCACGCGGGAGCCGATCCACCGCCGGGCGGCGACCGGCCTCGGCCGCACCTTCCAGACGTCGAGCCTCTTCGCCGCGCTCAGCGTGCGGGAGAACGTGCGGCTCGCCGCTCAGGCCCACCTGGGCGGTGCGACCTCGGTCTTCCGGCTTCCGCGGGCGACGGATGCCGCGAGCGCACGTGCGCTCGAGTGCCTCGCCGAGGTCGGGCTCGAGCACCGGGCCGATGCCCAGGCCTCCGGCCTCGCGCACGGCGAGAAGCGCAAGCTCGAGATCGCCATGCTCATCGCGACCGACCCCAAGGTGATCCTGCTCGACGAACCCATGGCCGGGGTCGCCTCCGGCGACGTGCCGGCGCTCACCGAGGTGATCCGCGGACTCCACCGCGGCGGCCGCACCGTGCTCATGGTGGAGCACCACATGGAGGTCGTGCTCGGCCTCGTCGACCGGGTCGCGGTCATGCATCACGGCGAACTGCTCGCCGTCGACACCCCGGAGGCCGTCATGGCGAACCCGACCGTGCAGTCCGCCTACCTCGGGGAGGCGGTGTGAGCACCGCGACCTCGGCCGCACCCATCCTCACGGTCCGGGGCCTCTCCGGGCGCATCGCCGGCCAGCAGGTCGTCGAGGACGTCTCCTTCGAGGTGCCCGCCACGGGCGTCACCGCCCTGCTCGGTCGCAACGGCGTCGGCAAGACCTCGACGATCAAGTCGGTCCTCGGCCTCATCGACCGGAGCGGCGAGGTGCTGCTCGACGGCGCTCGCATCGACCGCCTCCCGACCCACCGCATCGTGCAGCAGGGCGTCGGCTACGTGCCGGAGGACCGCGAGGTCTTCGGTTCGCTGACCGTCGCCGAGAACCTCAGGCTCGCCGAGCGAGACGACCGGCCCCGCCGCGAGTACATCGCCGAGCTCTTCCCCGACATCCACGACCGCCGCGCGCAACGCGCAGGCACGCTCTCCGGAGGGCAGCAGCAGATGGTCTCCCTCGCCCGCGCCCTCGTCAACGAGAACCGGCTCCTGCTCGTCGACGAACCCACCAAGGGGCTCGCCCCGAAGATCGTCGACGAGGTCGCCGCAGCGCTCGGCGAGGCGGCACGCACCGTGCCGATGCTCCTCGTGGAGCAGAACCTGCACGTCATCCGCGCGCTCGCCGACCGGGTCGTCGTGCTCTCGGGCGGCCGCGTCGTCTTCACGGGCGAGGCCGCAGAGCTCCTCGACGACGAGGACCGCATCCAGCGCTACCTCGGCGTGCACGACGCCGACGCCGACGCCACCGAGGCGGGTGCCCGATGAGCACGATCGTCCTCCTCGTCATCACGGGCCTCGGCCTCGGCGCGCTCTACTTCCTCGTCGCGAGCGGCCTCTCCCTCATCTACGGACTCATGGGCGTCTTGAACTTCGCCCACGGCTCGTTCCTCACGATCTCCGCCTTCCTCGGCTGGGAGGTCGGACGCCGAGTCTCCGACGGCACCTGGTGGGGGCTCGCGCTGTCGGCGCTCGTCGGCATCGCCGTCGGCGCCATCGTCGCCGCGCTTACCGAGTACCTGCTGATCCGGCGGCTCTACGAACGCCACATCGAGCAGGCGCTCGTGACCGTCGGCCTCTCGCTCGCGAGCGTCGCCCTCTTCGAGGGCATCTGGGGCACCGATCCGATCTACACCGAGAAGCCCGACTGGCTCGACCAGACGACGATGATCCTCGGCGCGAAGATCCCGAACGACCGTTTCCTCCTCATCGCCTGCGCGCTGCTCGTGCTCGGCGGCATCGTGCTCTTCCTCCGCAAGACCAGGTACGGCCTGATCATCCGCGCCGGCGTCGAGAACCGTTCGATGGTCACCGCGCTCGGCATCGACGTGCGTCGCTCGTTCACGCTCGTCTTCGCGATCGGCGGCGCGGCCGCAGGACTCGGCGGCGTGCTCGCCTCGGTGTACTACGGCTACGTCTCGGCGCACCTCGGCTCGACGCTGCTCATCTTCGCCTTCATCGTGACGGTGATCGGCGGACTCGGCTCCCTCACGGGCGCCGCGATCGCCTCGGTGCTCGTCGCCGTGCTGCAGCAGTTCGCCAACTTCTACCTCGGCGGCACGGGCGACCTGGTCGTCGTGATCGCGCTCGCCGCGGTACTGCTCATCCGCCCGCGCGGACTGATGGGGAAGGTCGCATGACAGGCTCACAGGACACGGCCCGGCAGACGACGGATGCCGCGGCATCCGCCTCCACGACAGCACAGGCCGGCACCGGGGCATCCGCTCGCCGAACCCTCTGGCTCGCCCTCGGCGGTGCGGCACTCGTCGTGCTGCTCGCGCTGCTGCCGCTGCTCGCGATCGACATCCCGGGGGTGCTGCCCGGCCCGACGTACACGCCGGGCACGCTGCAGCTGCTCGCCTACGCGATGCTCATCGCCGCACTCGCCCTCAGCTACCGCATGATGTTCGGCCTCGCGGGGCTGCTGTCGTTCGGCCATGCGCTCTTCTTCGCGGCGGGCGCCTACGGACTCGGCATGACCCTCGACGCGTTCGCACCCGTCGCGTGGCCGAGCGAGCTCATCTTCCTCGGCTCGATCGTCGTCACGCTCGTCTTCGGACTCGTGCTCGCGGCGACCGTCGGGGCGCTCGCGCTCCGGGTCACCGGCATCTCGTTCGCCATGGTGACGCTCGCGTTCGCCCAGGCCGGCTCGGTGATCATCCGGCGCAACCCCGGTGGTGCAACGGGCGGCGACGAGGGACTCTCGCTCGACATCGCCAACGTGCCGAGCGCGCTCGTCGGCGTGCTCAACACCCGCAACCTGTACTGGGTCGCGCTCGGCGTGCTCGTCTTCGTGTACCTCGTGGTGCTCTGGGTCGAGAAGAGCCGGGCCGGTCACGTCGCAGAGGCCACGCGCGAGAACGAGCTCCGGGTGCGGGTCATCGGGATCCGCCCCTACAACGTGAAGCTCCTCATCTTCATCGTCGCCTCAGTGCTCGCGGCCGTCGCCGGCATGGGCTACCTCCTGCTGCAGTCCGGTGCCTCGCCGCGCGTGGCGACGGCGGACTTCACCCTGACGCTGCTCGTCATCGTCGTGCTCGGCGGGGTGGGGTATCGCTGGGGCGCGATCGTGGGCGGTATCGTCTACACACTGCTCGACCAGCGATTGACGGCGCTCGCAGGCTCGGACGCGATCGCGGCCCTGCCCGACGTGCTCCGGATCCCGCTCTCCGAGCCGTTGTTCATTCTGGGAACGCTCTTCATCCTCGTGGTGCTGTTCCTGCCCGGGGGGATCGCGGGACTCCCACAGCGCATCCGCACGGGGCGGAAGCAGCACCCGGCCGAAGCGGAGGAGACCGCAGATGCCTGACGCACTCCACACGCTGGGGCGGTGGACGCGCGATCGCGCCCGTGCCACGCCTGAGCGCATCGCGATCGACGACCGCGGCGTCGTCGTCAGCTACCGCGAACTCGACGATCGAGCCGAGCGGCTCGCGGCGGCGTTCCGATCGGCGGGCTTCGCGATCGGCGACCGCGTCGCCACGCTCACCGGCAACAGCGCCGACCAGGTCGTGCTGTTCTTCGCCTGCGCGAAGGCCGGACTCGTGCTGGTGCCGCTCTCGTGGCGCCTCGCCCCGCGCGAGCTCGCCACCCAGCTCGAGATCGCCGAGCCCGCGCTCCTGCTCATCGAGAGCGAGTTCGAGTCGCTGGCCCGGGCGACGCTCTCCCGCGTCATCCGCACCGTCCCCACCGCCGCGCTCGGCGCACACGGCGTCGAGGCCGAGATGCCCGCTCCGGCCCGGCACGGAGCCGCCGCGCCATCCGCCCGCACCGAGGTCGCCGACGACGACGCGCTCCTCATCATCTTCACCTCGGGCACCACGGCGACGCCGAAGGGCGCCATGCTCACGCACGCCAACTGCTTCTGGACGAACCTGTCGCTCTCGCGCATCTCGGAACTCCGCGCGGCCGACACCGTGCTCGCGGTCATGCCGCAGTACCACGTCGGCGGATGGAACATCCAGCCGCTGCTCGCGTGGTGGACGGGCGCGACGGTCGTCCTCGAGCGCACCTTCGACCCGGGCCGGGTGCTGCACCTGATCCAGGACCGCGGCATCACGACGATGATGGGCGTGCCCGCGAACTACCTCTTCCTCGCCCAGCACCCCGACTTCGCCCGCACCGACCTCTCGAGCCTCGAGCACGCGATCGTCGGCGGTGCGCCCATGCCCCCTGCGCTCCTTCGCGCCTGGCACTCGCGCGGGGTCGCGCTCGCCCAGGGCTACGGGCTCACCGAGGCCTCGCCCAACGTGCTGTGCCTTCCCGACGAAGATGCGCAGACCCGTGCCGGATCTGCGGGCAAGCCGTACCCGCACGTCGACGTCGCGGTGGCCGACCCGGTGACCGGCGAGCACCTCGACGGCGCGGCCGAGGGAGAACTGCTCGTGCACGGACCGTCGGTCTTCGCCGGCTACTTCCGCGACCCGGCCGGCACGGCGGCCGCATTGCACGACGGGTGGCTGCACACCGGCGACCTCGTGCGCCGCGACGCCGACGGCTACTTCACGATCGTCGACCGCATCAAGGACGTGTACATCTCGGGCGGCGAGGGCGTCGCCCCCGCCGAGGTCGAAGCCGTGCTCCAGAGCCATCCCGCCGTCGCCGACGTCGCCGTCGTCGGCGTTCCCGATGAGCGCTGGGGCGAATCCGGCGTGGCCTGGGTCGTCGTCGGCCGAGGCCGGGTGACGGATGCCGCCGAGCTCATCGAGTTCGCCCGCGCCTCGCTCGCCCGCTTCAAGGTGCCGCGCGAGGTGCACCTCGTCGACGAACTGCCCCGCTCGACGGCCGGAAAGGTGCTGCGGTGGGTGCTCGTCGAGCGCGCGACCGCGATCGCCGGCACCGGGGTCGACGCCGGCACCGGAGCCGAGCCCGCCACCACGCATCACCGAGAGGACGCACGATGAGTGCAGCACCCCGAACCGCACGCGGCGAGAAGACCCGCCGGCGCCTGCTCGAGGCCGCAGAGCACGTCTTCGCCGCGCACGGCTACCACGAGGCATCCGTCTCGCGCATCACCGACCGGGCCGGGGTCGGCCAGGGCACCTTCTATCTGTACTTCGACACGAAGCTCGACATCTTCAACGAGCTCGTCGAAGACCTGAACCATCGCGTGCGTCAGGCGATGAGCGAGGGCACACGCGGCGCGGCGAACCGCATCGAGGCCGAGCGCGCGGGGTTCGCGGCGTTCTTCCGGTTCACGGCGGAGCATCCTGCGCTCTACCGCGTCGTGCGCGAGGCCGAGCTCGTCTCGCCCGATGCGCTTCGCCTGCACTACACGCGCATCGTCGACGGGTACATCGACGGCCTCCGCGAGGCGAGCGAAGACGGCGAGATCGGCGACATCGATCCGACCGTGGCGGCATGGGCGCTCATGGGCATCGGCGAGATGATCGGCATGCGCTGGGTGCTCTGGGGCGACGGCGACGCAGCGCCCGGCGACGACGCCGACCCGACCGCGAGCGGCACCCGTGCCGTGCCGCCCGAAGTGCTCGACGAGATGATGCGCTTCGTCGAGGGGGCGCTCGGCCGCCCCGCCGCTGCACGCACCTCGTCGAGTGGAGACGCAATCGAACCGCGCAGCGACGCGGCCGGCAAGGAGGAATCGTGACCGATCTCAGCGGGCGCCGAGCGCTCGTCACCGGGGGAGCGAGCGGCATCGGGGAGGCCTGCGCCCGCGCGTTCGCCGAAGCGGGCGCGCACGTCACCATCGCCGACCTCAACGGCGAGGCCGCCGAGCGCGTCGCGGCCGAGCTCGGAGGCGAGGCATGGCAGGTCGACCTCGGCGACACCGCCGCGCTCGCCGATCTCTCGCTCGACGCCGACATCCTCGTCAACAACGCGGGCATCCAGCACGTGCGCCCGATCGAGGAGTTCGAGCCCGAGCGCTTCGCGTTCATCATGCGGCTCATGCTCGAGTCGCCGTTCCTGCTCATCAGGGCCGCACTGCCCGGCATGTACGCTCGCGGCTTCGGCCGGGTCATCAACATCTCGAGCGTGCACGGGCTGCGCGCCTCGCCGTTCAAGTCGGCCTACGTGGCGGCCAAGCACGGCCTCGAGGGCCTCTCGAAGGTCACCGCCCTCGAGGGCGGCCCGCACGGCGTCACGTCGAACTGCATCAACCCGGCCTACGTTCGCACGCCCCTCGTGGAGCGGCAGATCGCCGATCAGGCGAAGGTGCACGGCATCTCCGAAGACGAGGTGGTGCCGAAGGTCATGCTGACGGAGTCGGCCGTCAAGCGACTCGTCGAGCCCGAGGAGGTCGCGAGCCTGGCCCTGTGGCTCGCGGGCCCGGCCGCCGGCATGGCGACCGGCGCGAGCTACACGATCGACGGCGGATGGAGCGCACGGTGACGTCGACGGCCTTCGCCGCGCCCGTCGAGGGCGGCCTGCTCGCGGGCGGCCAATGGCGAGCGGATGCCGCCGGCCTTCCCGTGCTCGCCGTGCACGGCATCTCGGCGACCCACCGCAACTGGGACCTCGTGGCCGACGGGCTCGCCGAGCGGAGGGTGATCGCCCCCGACCTGCGCGGCCGCGGCCGCAGCAACGCGCTGCCGGGGCCGTACGGCCTCGAGCGCCACGCCGACGACGTGGCAGCGGCCCTCGACGCCCTCGGCGTCGACCGGGTCTACGTGCTCGGCCACTCGATGGGGGCGTTCGTCTCGGTGCGATTCGCCGAACGCCACCCCGATCGGGTCGCGGGCATCGCCCTCGTCGACGGCGGGCTGCCGGTGCCGAACCCCGCGGGCGTGCCCGACGAGGAGCTGCCGGCGCTGCTGCTCGGCCCAGCGCTCGAGCGCCTCTCGATGACCTTTCCCGATCGGGCCGCGTACCTCGACTTCTGGCGGCGGCATCCGGCGCTCGGACCGTACTGGAACGCCTCGATCGAGGCGTACGTCGAGTACGACCTCGACGGCGTCGAGCCGAGCCTCAGGAGCTCGGCGGTCGCCGCCGCCGTCGTGGAGAACGCCGTGCAGCTCGACGGCGCGAGCGGATACCTCGAAGCGCTCCGGGCGTTGGCCCGGCCGGTCGACTTCTTCCGCGCTCCTCGCGGACTGCAGGACGAGGCTCCGCTCTACCCCGAGGCGCTCGTCGCCGAGTGGGCCGAGCGGATGCCGCAGCTCGTCGTGCACGACGTCGCCAACGTGAACCACTACACGATCGTCATGACCGAGCCCGGCGCGGGTAGCGTGATCCCTGTGATCCGTGCCCGCATCGAGGCGGCGGAAACACAGGAAGGTGCATCGTGACACTCGACAAAGTCGTCGGGTCCGCTCAAGAGGCGGTCTCCGACATCCCTTCGGGCTCAAGTCTCGCCGTCGGCGGATTCGGGCTCTGCGGCATCCCGATGGTGCTGATCCAGGCCCTGCTCGACGCAGGGGTCGACGGGCTCTCCGTCGTCTCGAACAACTGCGGCGTCGACGACTGGGGGCTCGGCGTGCTGCTCGCGAAGCAGCGCATCGCCAAGATGACCTCGTCGTACGTCGGCGAGAACAAGGAGTTCGAGCGGCAGTACCTCTCGGGTGAACTCGAGCTCGAGCTCACCCCGCAGGGGACGCTCGCCGAGAAGCTGCGAGCCGGAGGCAGCGGCATCGCGGCGTTCTTCACCCAGACCGGCGTGGGCACGCAGGTCGCCGAGGGCGGGCTGCCGCGGCGATACAACGCCGACGGCACGATCGCCGTCGCGAGCCCGGTGAAGCCCGTGCAGACGTTCGACGTCGCGGGGGTGGCTCGCGAGTTCGTGCTCGAGGAGGCGATCACGACCGACTTCTCGCTCGTGCACGCGCTGAAGGGCGACCGGTACGGCAACCTCGTCTTCGACAAGTCGGCTCGCAACTTCTCGCCGCTCGCGGCGATGGCCGGGCGCGTCTGCATCGCGCAGGTCGAGGAGATCGTCGACGCCGGCGAGATCGACCCCGACGCCGTGCACCTGCCGGGCATCTACGTCGACCGCATCGTGGTCGTCGGCCACGACATCGAGAAGCGCATCGAACGTCGCACCGTGCGAGAGGAGAACTGAGATGGCACTGACCCGCCTCGAGATGGCCGCCAGGGCCGCCCGTGAACTCGCCGACGGCTCCTACGTGAACCTCGGCATCGGCCTGCCCACGCTCGTGCCCAACTACGTGCCCGACGGGGTCACGATCCTCCTGCAGTCCGAGAACGGCATCCTCGGCGTCGGACCGTACCCGACCGACGACGCGGTCGACCCCGATCTCATCAATGCCGGCAAGGAGACGGTGACGGTGCTGCCCGGCGCGGCGTACTTCGACTCGGCGGCGAGTTTCGGCATGATCCGCGGCGGCAAGATCGACGCCGCCATCCTCGGCGCCATGCAGGTCTCCGCCACGGGCGACCTCGCCAACTGGATGATCCCCGGCAAGATGGTCAAGGGTCCCGGTGGTGCGATGGACCTCGTGCACGGCGCCCGCAAGGTGATCGTGCTCATGGAGCACGTCGCGAAGGACGGCTCCGCGAAGATCGTCGACGAGTGCTCGCTGCCGCTGACGGGGCGCGCGGTCGTGCATCGCATCATCACCGACCTCGCCGTCATCGACGTGACGCCCGAGGGCCTGCGGCTCGTCGAGTGCGCGCCGGGCGTGAGCGTCGACGAGGTCGTGGCCGCGACCGAACCGCCACTGATCACGGACTGAACGGACGAGCGCGCAATGGTCGAAACGATCTTCCCCGGCATCGTCGCCCGCACGGTCGAGACGCCGCGTCTCGTCGCCGGCGTGCTCGAGCGGCGAGCGGATGCCCCGTCGGCGACCGTCGTCTTCGTGCACGGCAACGTCTCGTCGTCGCTGTTCTGGCAGCCGGCGATGCTCGCATTGCCGCCCGGCATCGCGGCGTACGCGGTCGACCTGCGCGGCTTCGGCGACAGTGAGACGCTGCCGGTCGATGCCACTCGCGGCCTTCGGGACTTCTCCGACGACGTGGCATCCGTCATCGACGCCCTCGATCTCGGCCCCGTCCACCTCGTGGGCTGGAGCATGGGCGGCGGCGTGGTCATGCAGCTCCTGCTCGACCGACCCGATCTTGTGGCGAGCCTCACGCTGCAGTCGCCGGTCTCGCCGTACGGGTTCGGCGGCACCGCACTGCACGGTTCGCTGTTCACGACGGATGCCGCGGGCACGGGCGGCGGGGGAGTGAACCCCGATTTCGTGGCCCGGCTCGAGGCCGGCGACCGGAGCGATGAGGCGGGTTCACCGCGTGCCGTGTACCGCTCGAGTTACGTGGCGCCGGGCTTCGTCTCCGAGCATGAAGACGTCTGGGTGGAGTCGATGCTCTCGACGGCGATCGGACCCGACAACTACCCCGGCGATTCGATCGGCTCCGAGAACTGGCCGGGGTTCGCGCCGGGTGGTCGCGGAGTGCTGAACACCATGGCGCCGACCGTGTTCGACGTGAGCGGCATCGTCGACCTCGCCGCGAAGCCGCCGATCCTCTGGATCCACGGGGCGCAGGACGCGATCGTCGGCGACGCCTCGTTCTTCGACCTGAACCAATTGGGTGCGGCCGGCATCATCCCGGGTTGGCCGGGTGCGGAAATCGCGCCCCCGCAGCCGATGATCTCGCAGACGCGTGCCGTGCTCGCTCGCTACTCCGGTGCCGGTGGCACGGTCACCGAGCTCGAACTCGAGAACTGCGGCCATTCGCCGCACCTCGAGCACCCCGAGGCGTTCAGCGCGGCGCTCGCCGCACTCATCGCTGCATAGGCCTTCGTTCCTTCTGCCGCGTCAGGGTGGTCCCTGACGCTCGACGGTCGCGCCGGCCGCATACTTGTCGAAGCATGCGACGGGTGGCCGTCCATGATCGGAATGTGTCCCGACGACGGCTGCATGGGACACAATGAGACGGCCGGGGCCGATAGGTGCCTCGATCGGAATGGAGCATCGATGCCGCGTCGTACCAACTTGGTCAGCATCGCCGCCGCGGCGGCCGCGTTCGCTGTCCTCGCCCTCGGCGGGTGCGCGGGCACCGCGGGAGCAGAGCCGACCCCCACGGCGTCGACATCACCGAGTCCCACGACGACGGCTCCGAGCGACCCGCTTGAGAGTGTGACGACCATCGTCGCCCGACCGCAAGCGCTCGAGTTGAGAGACGAGTCCGGAGCGGTCGTCGCGTCGCTCGACTACCTCGGCGATGCGGCGGAGGCGATCGCGACGCTCGAGACCGTGTTCGGCGCCGCACCGGAGAGCGAGGAGTACCCGGGCAACAGTCATTACACCCCCGGCACCGCATATCAGTGGGGCGGCATGGAGCTCCGCCAACCCGAGTACACGGGGGAGATGGCCGGGTTGCCGCGCAGCTACTACCTGCCGTCGTTCAGTGTCCGGTTCACCGCCCCGACCTCGGGTGACGCCGAGCTGACGACCGACGAGGGGTATCAGGTCGGCACCGTCTGGACCGACTTGGTCGCCGAGCCGGCGCTGCAGACGAACCCGTCGGGATGCTCGGGGCCGTACCTCGACTTCGTCGAAGTGCCGATGTCGGATTCCGACGGCACCGCGTACGACCAGCGAGTCGCGGTCGTCTTCCGGCCATCGGAAGACGAATTGACGGTCGCATCGATCTCGGCCCCGCTCGAGATCCACGACGAGTGCGCCTGAGCGGGCGACGCAGATGCTGCAGATCGACATCAAGTGGCGGTCCGCCACCAGATGGACTCTCGTCGTGATGGTACTTGCGATGGCGGCGACCCTGAGCGGGTGCTTCGGACCGCCGCCGACGCCCACCACGACGCCACCGACTGCGAGCGAGATCCCGACCGAGATCCCGACCGAGACCTCGACCCCGGATCCGATGGCTTCGGTGGTGGCGCTCGTCGCACGACCGAAGGCGCTCGAGCTTCGTGACGCAGACGGTGGTGTCGTGATGGCACTCGACTACATGTCGGTGCCGTCCGAAGCGATCGCCGTGCTGACGGATCTGTTGGACGCGCCGCCGGTCGACGAGTCGTATCGTGGCACGAACCACACGCCACCGGGCGTGTTCCACGCCTGGGACGACCTCGTGATCGACGAGCGGTTCTACGACGAGGATCGGCGCAATGGCACCGAGCTCGACTACATCTGGCCGCGATTCGCCGTGTACTTCGACGAGCCGACCGTGCAGGGCCTCGATCTCACCAGTGAACAGGGGTTCCACGCTGCGGATCCATGGTCCTCGCTCGACGGCGACCCCGTGTTCGATGCGAGTCTCTGGACGTGCGTCGGGACCCCGATCGAAACCCTCGACTTCGCTCGTCCCGACGGTCAACCCGAGACGGCGACCGTGGTCGCAACGCCCACCGACGACGGCTCGGCCGTGAAGCGGCTCGGCGCGCCCGTCATGCTCGCCGACGGCTGTGCGTAGCGCGAAAGTGTGCTGAGACATCCGCTTGGAAGCCGTCGACCCTCCACGCGGAAGTAGACTCGACACGTGCCTGCTGTGAATCTCGGAATGCCCAAAGTCCCTGAGGTACTGGCCCCGCGACGCAAGTCCCGCCAGATCAAGGTGGGCAAGGTGCTCGTCGGCGGTGACGCCCAGGTGAGCGTGCAGTCGATGACGACGACGCCCACGACGAACATCAACGCCACCCTGCAGCAGATCGCCGAACTCACGGCCTCGGGCTGCGACATCGTGCGCGTCGCCGTGCCGAGCCGTGACGACGCCGAAGCGCTGCCGATCATCGCGAAGAAGAGCCAGATCCCCGTCATCGCCGACATCCACTTCCAGCCGAACTACGTGTTCCAGGCGATCGACGCCGGCTGCGCCGCCGTGCGCGTCAACCCGGGGAACATCCGCAAGTTCGACGACAAGGTCGGCGAGATCGCGGCGGCGGCCAAGGCGGCCGGCGTGAGCCTGCGCATCGGCGTGAACGCCGGCTCGCTCGACCCGCGCCTGCTCCAGAAGTACGGCAAGGCGACGCCCGAGGCGCTCGTCGAGTCGGCGGTGTGGGAGGCGAGCCTCTTCGAGGAGCACGACTTCCACGACTTCAAGATCTCGGTCAAGCACAACGACCCCATCGTCATGGTCAAGGCGTACCGCCTGCTCGCCGAGCGCGGCGACTGGCCGCTGCACCTCGGCGTGACCGAGGCGGGCCCCGCCTTCCAGGGCACGATCAAGTCGGCCACGGCGTTCGGCATCCTGCTCGGCGAGGGCATCGGCGACACCATCCGCGTCTCGCTGTCGGCTCCGCCGGTCGAGGAGGTCAAGGTGGGCCTTCAGATCCTGCAGTCGCTGAACCTCCGCGAGCGCAAGCTCGAGATCGTCTCGTGCCCGTCGTGCGGCCGGGCGCAGGTCGACGTCTACAAGCTCGCGAACGACGTCACCGACGGGCTCGAAGGCATGACCGTGCCGCTCCGCGTGGCCGTCATGGGCTGCGTCGTCAACGGACCGGGCGAGGCCCGAGAGGCCGACCTCGGCGTGGCATCCGGCAACGGCAAGGGCCAGATCTTCGTGAAGGGCGAGGTCATCAAGACCGTGCCCGAGTCCGAGATCGTCGCGACGCTCATCGAGGAGGCCAACCGCATCGCCGACGAGATGGGCGCCGACGCGCCCGTCGGCACTCCCGAGGTGCTCACCCCGTAGTCGCGAGCGCCGCCCGAGCGTATCGTGGGCGGCAGCGGATGCCCCGGGGCATCCGATCGCGAGAGGAGACCGCGATGAGCGGTGACGGCAGCGAATTCGAGTACCCCGACACGGCGGGCTACCCCGACGGCATGGGCACGCTCCACGAGGGCACCGACGAGCGTGTCGACGAGGGTGTCGACGACGACACCGACGATGCCGCGACGCAGGCCGAAGGCGACCTCGAGCGGTTCGCCCTCGCCGACGAGGAGGACGTCGAGGGCGTCTGACCGCCTTCGCGACCACCTTCGCAGAGCCGGTCAGGCGTGAGCGGCCGTGACGGGACCGAATTCGATCGTGCCCGTCGCGATGTCGGCCGCGAGCAACTCGACCTCGAGTTCGGTCCCGGCACGGGCATCGGCGGGCGCCGGACACGTCGCGGTCACCGCGGGTTCTGCGAGCTGGAGCACCGCCCGCTCACCGCGCACCTCGAGCACCGTCGCGACGAAGCGCTCGCCGACCCGGGCGCTCAGCAGCGCCGCCTCGACCCGGGCGATGGACTCGGCGTCGAGCCGGCTCGCGCGCTGCGACGATGCGCCCATGAGCGACGGCAGTTCGCGGAGCGATGACCGCGCCCACTCGGGCACCTCGCCTCCGGTGCAGAGCGCCTCGCAGACGACGAGCCCCCAGCGGTCGATCAGGCGACGCAGCGGCGCGGTGACGTGCGCGTACGGCGCCGCGAGCGCGGACTGGATCGGATCGGGCGGCACCTCGCCGTCGAGGGCGAGGTAGCCGGCGCCGCGGAAGAGCCCGGATGCCGCCTGCATCACCGCGAGCGCGGCCGGGTCGTCGCGGTCGAGGCCGCGAAGGTATTCGCCGTACGTGATCGTCTCGGGCCAGGGGAGGCCGAGCGCGCGGGTCTGGGCGCGAAAGGCCGCGACGCGCTCCTCACTCGGCTTCGGCATCGTGCGGAGCACCCCGATGCGCGCTCCCAGCATGAGCTGCGCCGCCGCCATCCCGGTCATGAGCGACAGCTGCGCATTCCACTCCTCGACCGGCAGCGGGTGCCGGCGCTCGAGCGAGTAGCCGCCGTCGGCCGTGCGCACGATCTCCTCGTCGGGGGCGTTGAGGCTCGCGCCGCCACGAGCGCGCTCGAGCTCGATGCGCAGCAGTCCGACCTCGCGCAGCAGCGCGAGCGACGAGTCGTCGCCGTCTCCGGCCTCGATCCGGGCCTGCGCCTCGGCGTATGTGAGCTGCTCGCGCGAGCGCACCGTCGCCCGGGTGAGCCGGGTCGACGTCACCTCACCGCGTTCGTCGAGGTCGAACGCCCAGACGAAGGCGCTGCGATCGGCATCGGGCAGCAATGAGGCGCGGTCTTCGCTGAGCACCACCGGATGCAGCGGCACCCTGCCGTCGGCGGCGTACAGGGTCTGGCCGCGGCGCCGCGCCTCGAGGTCGACCGCGCCATCGGGGACCACCCAGCCGGGGACATCCGCGATCGCGTAGTGCACGAGGAACCCGGCGCTGCGGCGTTCGATGTGGAGCGCCTGGTCGAGATCGGTCGATCCCGGCGGGTCGATCGTGACGAACTCGAGTTCGCGCAGATCGGCGCCCGGGGCTGTCGCACGTGCCGCCTCGGCCTCGGCGAGCACCTCGGGCGAGAACGACTCGGGCACGTCGAGTTCAGCGCGCAGCCGGGCGAGCGCGACCGCCAGCTCGCTCTGCGCGAGGGAATCCGTGACGTGCGTTCGGCGGCTCGGCATGCGCCCCAGCCTACGAGCAGCAGGGCGAGCGGATGCCTCGGCGTGCGGACCCCGGTGCGTCACGCCGCCTCGTAGACCGGGCCGATCACGCGTCGCGCCGCCGATAGAATTCGAGGATGACGATCAACAGCCGCCACCTCGAGAACGCCGCGAATGCCCGCGACGACGCGTACCACCTCATCGAGGAATTCGAGGACGGTGACGTGCACCCGCGTGTGCTCGAGGTGCTCGAGAGCCTCGACACCGCGTTGTTCGACCTGATCAACTGGGCCGACCAGGTCACCCGCCACCTCGCCGAGAGCGGCGTCGAAGTGGTCGACGTCGACCTCACCTGAGCACGCGGGCGGGAGGCATCCGCGGTGCTCAGTAGAATCGTCGGGTGCCCACACGCCTGACGAACTACTTCCTCCGTACGCTCCGCGAAGACCCCGCCGACGCCGAGGTCACGAGCCACCGCCTGCTCGTGCGCGCCGGCTACATCCGGCGTCAGGCGCCAGGTGTGTTCGCCTGGCTGCCGCTGGGCCTGCGCGTGAAGGCGAAGATCGAGGCGATCATCCGCGACGAGATGACGAACGCGGGCGCGCACGAGGTGCACTTCCCGGCGCTCCTGCCGCGTGAGCCCTACGAGGTCACGAACCGGTGGACCGAGTACGGCGACAACCTCTTCCGCCTGCAGGACCGCAGGGGCGCCGACTACCTGCTCGCGCCCACGCACGAAGAGGTCTTCACTCTGCTCGTGAAGGACCTCTACAACTCGTACAAAGACCTGCCGCTGTCGATCTACCAGATCCAGGACAAGTACCGCGACGAGGCCCGGCCGCGCGCCGGCCTCCTGCGCGGCCGCGAGTTCACGATGAAGGACGCGTACTCGTTCGACGTGTCCGACGAGGGCCTCGACGCGAGCTACCAGGCGCAGCGCGACGCCTACGAGCGCATCTTCACGCGGCTCGGCCTCGAGTACGTGATCGTCAAGGCGGATGCCGGTGCGATGGGCGGCTCGAAGAGCGAGGAGTTCCTGCACCCGACCCCCGTCGGCGAGGACACCTTCGTGCGCTCGGCCGGCGGTTACGCGGCCAACGTCGAGGCGTTCGAGACCGTCGTGCCCGAGTCGATCCCGTTCGACGGGCTTCCCGCACCCCTCGTGCTCGACTCGCCGAACACGCCGACGATCGCGACGCTCGTCGACCTCGCGAACGCCGAGTACCCGCGTCCCGACGGGCGCGCGTGGACGTCGGCCGACACGCTGAAGAACGTCGTGCTCGCCGTCGTGGCGCCCGACGGCACCCGTGAGCTCGTCGTCATCGGCCTGCCCGGCGACCGCGACGTCGAGATGAAGCGCGTCGAGGTCGCCTTCGCCCCGGGCGAGGTCGAGCCCGCGACCGAGGCCGACTTCGCGAAGCACCCCGGCCTCGTGAAGGGCTACATCGGCCCGTGGTCCGATGGCGGCGCCGTGCTCGGCGAGGAGTCCGCCACCGGCATCCGCTTCCTCGTCGACCCGCGGGTCGTCGACGGCACCGAGTGGATCACCGGAGCCAACGTCGACCAGAAGCACGTCTTCGGCCTCGTCGCCGGCCGCGACTTCGTCGCCGATGGCACCGTCGAGGCGTCGAACGTGCTGCCGGGCGACCCCGCTCCCGATGGCTCGGGCCCGGTCGAGCTCGCCCGCGGCATGGAGATCGGCCACGTCTTCCAGCTCGGCCGCAAGTACGCCGAGGCCCTGGGCCTCAAGGTGCTCGACGAGAACGGCAAGCTCGCGACCGTCACCATGGGCTCCTACGGCATCGGGGTCACCCGCATCCTCGCGATCATCGCCGAGGACAACAACGACGACAAGGGCCTCATCTGGCCGCCCGCCGTGGCGCCGTTCGACGTGCACGTCGTGGCGACCGGTCGCGACGAGGCCGTGTTCGAGGCGGCCGAGACGATCGTGGCCGAGCTCGAGGCATCCGGCTTCGACGTGCTCTTCGACGACCGCCCGAAGGTCTCGCCCGGCGTGAAGTTCGGCGACGCCGAGCTCATCGGCGTGCCGAAGATCGTGATTGCGGGCCGCGGCGTCGCCGACGGCATCGTCGAGGTCTGGGACCGGGCGACCGGAGAGCGCACGCAGGTCGCGATCGGCGAGGTCGCCGCAGCGCTCGCGGGCTGAGTCCGGCGCGCGTCGCCGACCCTCGAGTCGATCCGTCGAGAAGTGCGCCACCCGAAGCTGAACGGCGCACTTTCCGACGGCTCGATTCGGGCTCGCCTCTGCCTGTGGATGAATCGACGGATGGGACGGCGCGACCCTCCACAGTGGGGGCATGCCACGTCGAGTACCACTCCCTGACCGCGTTCACGGTCGCTCGTTCCGGACCTCGGACGTCGAGCTGCACGGGCTCACCGTCGGTCGACTGCGCGCGGTGGATCTCGATCGTCCGTTCCACGGCGTCCGCAGCATCGGCGTCGACCTCGACACCACTCTCGGACGCTGCCGCGCCTACCGGCCGCGCCTTCGCGAGGGCGTTCGGTTCAGCCACTCGACGGCGGCGATCCTGCTCGGGGCGCCGCTCCCGGCCGGGCTCGAATCGTCGCCGATCCTTCATCTGACCGCGATCGAAGGCGCGCGACCGCGAACGAGAAGCGTCGTCGGGCACGAGTCCGGACACGCGGCATCCGCTTTCGTGCACGGGCTGCCGCCGATCGTCGCGCCTGCCGACGTCTGGTGCCAACTCGCCGGCCAGCTGTCGATCGCCGACCTCGTCGCGGTCGGCGACTACCTGGTGTCGGGGGAGCGGATGCCGGGCGGTCGGCGCTCCGCTCCGATCTGCACGCTGGACGAGCTCTCGCGAGCACTTACGGCGTTCCGCCCTGCGCGGGGTACGGGCAAGCTCGTCATCGCGCTTCCGCGCATCCGGGTCGGCGTCGATTCTCGACCCGAGACGCACACCAGGTTGGTCATCGTCGATGCGGGGCTGCCCGAACCTGTTGTCGGACATGCCGTCGACGTCGGTGGCGGTCTGGTGCTGCACCCCGATCTCGCCTACCCGGCATACCGGATCGCGATGGAGTACGAGGGTGAACGGCACCGCATCGACCGCGACCGCTGGGAGCGCGACATCGCGAGATCCCGGGCGCTCGAGGGTGCCGGCTGGATCGTGATCCGCGTGACGCGAAGGGACCTCGTGGCTCCCGAACAGTTGCTCAGGGACATCCGTCACGCGCTGGCTCGGCGAAGCGCGTGACACCGACCCGAACCGATCCGTCGAGAATCGCGTTCCGACGGGAGCGTCGGCGCAGATTTCGACGGATCGAGGTGCGGGCGAGGGGAACGAGGGCGTCCACCATGGCTGACCGAGGGCCGCGACATCCGGTACCGTAGAGTCCTGTCCGCTCCGAGGGGAAGCGGCGTGAGAGCTGAATAGAGGAGGCCGGGTTCATGGATATCGACCTCAGCGTGCTGCGGATGATGGAGCGCGAGAAAGAGATCCCATTCGACGAGCTGGTGGAGATCATCGAGCAGGCCATTCTCATGGCCTACTTGAAGCACACCCATCCCGACCAGCACGGACATGCGAACCCCGACGGCGCACGTGCGCACCTCGATCGCAAGACCGGCCACGTCTCGGTGTTCGTTCCCGAGCTCGATGAAGAGGGCAACGTCATCGGCGAGGCCGAAGACAGCCCGAGCGACTTCGGTCGCATCGCCGCATTCGCCGCGAAGCAGGTCATCAACCAGCGACTGCGCGACATCGCCGACGACGCCGTGCTCGGCGAGTTCCGCGGGCGCGAGGGCGACATCGTCGCCGGCATGATCCAGCAGGGTCCGAACCCGCGCATGGTGCACATCGACCTCGGCAGCGTCGAGGCGATCCTGCCGCCCGAAGAGCAGGTGCCCGGCGAGGAGTACCTGCACGGCCAGCGCATCCGCGTCTACGTGACGAGCGTCGCCAAGGGACTCAAGGGTCCGTCGATCACCGTCTCCCGCACCCACCCCGCACTCGTGCGCAAGCTCTTCGCCCTCGAGGTGCCCGAGATCGCCTCGGGTGTCGTCGAGATCGTCTCGCTCGCCCGCGAGGCCGGCCACCGCACCAAGATCGCCGTGCGCGCGACCCAGCCGGGCGTCAACGCCAAGGGCGCAGCGATCGGCGAGCTCGGCCAGCGCGTCCGCGCCGTCACGGCCGAACTCGGCGCCGAGAAGATCGACATCGTCGACTGGAACGACGACCTCGCGACCTTCGTCGCGAGTGCGCTCAGCCCCGCGAAGGTCACGAGCGCCTTCGTGATCGACGAGGCGACGCGTGCCGTTCGCGCACTCGTGCCCGACTACCAGCTCTCGCTCGCGATCGGCAAGGAGGGCCAGAACGCCCGCCTCGCCGCGAAGCTGACGGGTGCGAAGATCGACATCCAGCCCGACTCGGTCCTCGAGTCCGACTGAACCCGGTGACCGTCCACCGGTCGCCGCCAATGTCCACCGATCGGCCGCCGTCGGCGGCCGCACAGCGCAGAGTGTAAGATGGAACCCGTCAGAACGTGCATCGGATGCCGTTCGCGTGCCCCAAGGTCCTCACTTCTGAGGGTCGTCTCCCAGAACTCCCACGTCGTGGCCGATGTCACGGCTGTGCTTCCGGGCAGGGGCGCGTGGTTGCATCCGACACTCGAGTGCTACCGCCTCGCCGTTCGGAAGCGCGCCTTCGGGCGAGCGCTCCGCATTCGCGGCGAGGTGGACACCGGCAACGTAGAGAACAGGCTGAACCAACAAGTGATGACCAATGAGTGACAACTAATGAGCGGCTCGAAATGAGTCCCGTCCGCCATTGATGGTCTGCCCCTGTCCGGGGTCGGACCCGGAACAGGAGAGAAGTGGCTGCCAAACCACGCGTACACGAGATCGCATCCGAGCTCGGTGTCGACAGCAAGATCGCCCTTGAGAAGCTCAAGGAGATGGGCGAGTACGTCAAGGGACCCTCGTCGTCCATCGAACCCCCAGTCGCACGTCGCCTGAAGGCGGCGCTCGAGGCCGCAGGCGCGGCCGCGGCCGCAGCTCCTGCAGCTCCGGCGCCTGCCACGCCCGCAGCGGCCTCCGCTGCGAAGCCCGGCGCCAAGCCCGGCCCGAAGCCGGCACCGAAGGCTCCGGCCGCACCCGCGGCTCCCGCTCCGGCACCGGTCGAGGCCGCAGAGGCCCCTGTCGCCGAGGCACCGCTCACGGTCGCCGAGCGCCAGGCGCAGGCTGAAGAGCGCGCAGCGCAGGCGGCAGCCGAGAAGTCGACGGATGCCACGGCGGCCGCGTCGACCGACGGCGATGTCGCCAAGCCCGGCGGCGCCCCGAAGCCCGGTGCTGCTGCAGCTCCGCGTCCCGGAGCCCCCCGCCCCGCAGGCGGCGGCACGCCCCGCCCGGGCAACAACCCGTTCTCGAGCTCGCAGGGCATGGGCTCGCGCCCCGCTCAGCCGCGCCCGGGCAACAACCCGTTCTCGAGCGCCCAGGGCATGGGCCAGCGCCCGAGCCCCGGCAACATCCCGCGCCCGCAGGCCCCGCGACCCGGTTCGCCGCGTCCCGGCGCTCCGCGTCCGGCCGGTGCAGGCGGTCGCCCCGGCGGCGGCTTCCAGCGTCCCGGTGGCGCAGGCGGCGGCGCAGGCGCGCGTCCCGGCGGTGCCGGTGGCGGCTTCCAGCGTCCCGGCGGAGCACCCGGCGGCGGCTTCGGCGGCCCGCGTCCCGCGGGCGGCGGCGGTCGTGGTCGCGGCCCCGGCGGCGGCACCGCAGGTGCCTTCGGCCGTGGTGGCGGCAAGAGCAAGTCGCGCAAGTCGAAGCGGACGAAGCGGGCCGAATTCGAGATGCGGGAAGCCCCGTCGCTCGGCGGCGTGAGCGTTCCCCGCGGCGACGGCAACACCGTCATCCGTCTGCGTCGCGGCTCGTCGATCTCCGACTTCGCCGACAAGATCGACGCGAACCCCGGTTCGCTCGTGACGGTGCTGTTCCACCTCGGTGAGATGGCGACGGCGACCGAGTCGCTCGACGAGGCCACCTTCCAGGTGCTCGGCGAGGAGCTCGGCTACAAGATCCAGGTCGTCTCGCCCGAAGACGAAGACCGCGAGCTCCTCGAGGGCTTCGACATCGACCTCGACCAGGAGCTCGAGGACGAGACCGACGAAGACCTCCAGCAGCGTCCTCCGGTCGTCACCGTCATGGGTCACGTCGACCACGGTAAGACCCGACTCCTCGACGCGATCCGCAACGCGAACGTCGTCGCGGGCGAGGCCGGCGGCATCACCCAGCACATCGGTGCCTACCAGGTGCACACCGAGCACGAGGGCAAGGACCGCGCGATCACCTTCATCGACACCCCGGGTCACGAGGCGTTCACCGCCATGCGTGCACGTGGTGCGCAGGTGACCGACATCGCGATCCTCGTGGTCGCGGCCGACGACGGCATCATGCCGCAGACGGTCGAGGCGCTGAACCACGCCCAGTCGGCGAACGTGCCGATCGTGGTCGCGGTGAACAAGATCGACAAGCCCGACGCCAACCCGGCCAAGGTGCGCCAGCAGCTCACCGAGTTCGGCCTCGTCGCCGAGGAGTACGGCGGAGACGTGATGTTCGTCGACGTCTCGGCTCGCGAGAACATCGGCATCCAGGACCTGCTCGACGCAGTGCTCCTCACCGCCGACGCCGGTCTCGACCTGCGCGCGAACCCCAACAAGGACGCTCGCGGTGTCGCCATCGAGGCGAAGCTCGACAAGGGCCGTGGTGCGGTGGCAACCGTGCTCATCCAGTCCGGAACGCTGCGCGTCGGCGACGCGATCGTCGCGGGCACGGCCTACGGCCGCGTTCGCGCGATGGTCGACGAGAACGGCGACGCCGTGGCCGAGGCCACCCCGTCCCGCCCCGTGCAGGTGCAGGGTCTCTCGAGCGTGCCGCGCGCCGGCGACACCTTCCTCGTCACCGAGGAGGACCGCACCGCGCGTCAGATCGCCGAGAAGCGAGAGGCCGCCGAGCGCAACGCCCAGCTGGCCAAGGCGCGCAAGCGCATCTCGCTCGAGGACTTCACCCGTGCGCTCGAAGAGGGCAAGGTCGAGTCGCTCAACCTCATCATCAAGGGTGACGTGTCGGGTGCCGTCGAGGCGCTCGAAGAGTCGCTCATGAAGATCGAGGTCGACGACAGCGTGCAGCTGCGCATCCTCCACCGCGGTGTGGGTGCCATCACCGAGAGCGACGTGAACCTCGCGACGATCGACAACGCGATCATCGTGGGCTTCAACGTGCGTCCCGACACGAAGGCGCGCGAGCGCGCCGCTCGCGAGGGCGTCGACATCCGCTTCTACTCGGTGATCTACAACGCCATCGACGAGATCGAGGACTCGCTCAAGGGCATGCTGAAGCCCGAGTACGAAGAGGTCCAGTCGGGCGTCGCCGAGATCCGCGAGGTGTTCCGCTCCTCGAAGTTCGGCAACATCGCCGGTGTCATCGTGCGGTCGGGAACGATCACGCGAAACGCCAAGGCTCGGGTCATCCGCGATGGCGTCGTCGTCGGCGACAACCTCGCGATCGAGTCGCTGCGCCGCTTCAAGGACGACGTCACCGAGGTCCGCACGGACTTCGAGGCGGGCATCGGCCTCGGCAAGTTCAACGACATCCAGGTCGGCGACGAGATCGAGACCATCGAGATGCGGGAGAAGCCCCGCGCCTAGTTGCTCGAGGGTCGGGGTCCCGCTCTCTTCCTGAGTGAAGAGAGCAGGCCGAGTTCGACGCCGTAGCCGACCGGGAAGGGCAGCTGTTCCAGCAGGGAACGGCGGGCCGCGTACTCGCCGCCCAGTGGCTGGACGACGCCGGCCAGCTGCGGCCAGTGC
>NZ_JBHURI010000071.1:0-22141 GCF_042673425.1 Agromyces sp. NPDC056965
CGATTGGGCCGGCCCTCTTCACGTTCGGACAGTCGATTCCCGCCGCGGTTCGTGCCCCTCGAATCGATTGATTCAGTTCGTCAGAACGGATTCTCCGGGCGATCTGCGATCACACGCCGTCGAGATTCTCGCCCAACTCCGTGAGAATCCGACGCAGGTCCTGAACCGTCGCGAAATCAACCGTGATCTGGCCTTTTCGAGCGCCGAGTGCGATCTTCACGCGAGTGTTGAGCCGATCGCCCAGGCGGCTGGCTAGATCTTCCAGGAAGTCCTGTCGTTTGCCGGCAGCGGGCTTCGGGCGAGACACCTTCGGCTCCTTCGTCGCGACGGCTTCGGCCGCACGAACCGACAGTTCCTCGTTCACGATCTTGTCGGCGAATCGCTGCATCTCTACGACGTCGTCACCGATCGACAGGATCGCGCGCGCGTGACCCGCACTCAGCACACCGGCCGCGACCCGGAGCTGGACCGGCTCGGGGAGACGGAGGAGCCTCAGCGTGTTCGAGATCTGCGGACGCGAACGGCCGATGCGCGAAGCGAGCTGCTCCTGGGTGATGCCGAAGTCGGCCAGCAGTTGCTGATATGCCGATGCCTCTTCAAGCGGGTTCAACTGCGAGCGATGAAGGTTCTCAAGCAGCGCGTCACGCAGCATGTCCTCGTTCGCGGTGTCCTTGACGACTGCCGGAATCGTGTCGAGACCGGCAGCTTTAGTGGCGCGAAGGCGGCGCTCACCCATGACCAGTTCGTACTTGCCGGCGAGCTCGGGGTGACGGCGAACGACGATCGGCTGCAGCACACCGAACTCACGCACGCTGTGCACGAGCTCCGCGAGGTCATCAGGGTCGAAGACGCTGCGCGGCTGGTGAGCGTTGGGCAGGATGTCGTTCGGATCAAGTCGCGCGAGATGGGCGCCCGGTACCGTGACGAGACCCTCCGCCGACGCAGCCTGTTCAACCACGGCGACAGCGGTGGTCTGCTGAGTGTCGGATTCGGGGAAGAACACATCGACCGGACGCGCCCGAGTACTGTCTTCACCGCTCGGGATCAACGCGCCGATCCCACGTCCGAGGCCGGTTCGCTTGGTTGCCATCAGTTCGACTCCTCGGGTGTTGCCGCTCCGCGACGAGCGATTTCGGCTGCCGCCTCACGATACGAAAGGGATCCGGTTGATCCGAAGTCGTAGCTGATCACGCTCTGGCCGTAGCTCGGAGCCTCCGAGACACGAACCGATCGGGGGATGATCGTCTCGAGCGTCTGAACGGGGAAGTGGTCGCGGACCTCTTGCGCCACCTGCTGGGCGAGGTTGGTGCGCGAGTCGTACATCGTCAGCAGGATCGTCGAGAGACGCAGCTCGGGGTTGAGATGCTTCTCGATCAGTTCGATGTTGCTGAGCAGTTGGGACAGCCCCTCGAGTGCGTAGTACTCGCACTGGATCGGGATCAGCACCTCACGCGCCGCGACGAAGGCGTTGATCGTCAGGAGTCCGAGTGACGGCGGGCAGTCGATGAAGACGTAGTCGTACGGGCGATCCATCGAGGCGAGGTGGGCATCGAGCGCTCGGCGCAGTCGCTGTTCGCGCGCCACAAGGGAGACGAGTTCGATCTCAGCGCCGGCGAGGTGGATGGTCGCGGGGACGCAGTCGAGCAGTTCGTGCTCGGTCGAAGGCTGCACGACCTCCGCGAGCGAGACGTCGGAGACGAGCACCTCGTAGACGCTCTTGCGTTCGGATCGGTGATCGACACCGAGTGCGGTCGAGGCGTTGCCCTGCGGATCCAGGTCGATGACGAGCACTCGGGCACCTGCCCGAGCGAGCCCAGCGGCGAGATTCACGGCGGTGGTGGTCTTGCCGACCCCACCCTTCTGATTGGAGATCGTCAGCACGCGGGTCGATGGCGGAAGCGGGAGTACCGCTTCATCGAGTGCGGTGCGCCGACGGGTCTCGTCGGCGAGTTCGTAAGCCAGGGGAGTTCCTCCGTGATCTGACGATGTTTCACGTGAAACATCGGGGGCTTCGGTTGGTGCGGGGGGTGCTTCAGGGGCAATGGGCTGCACGGTCGAGCCGACGCCGTGCTGCAGAGGAGCCGACTCGACTGACGGCGAGGGCGATGCGACCGAGAGTGCGGGCTGAAGTGGCTGTGGGGTGCGTTCCGGCAGGGCCTCGCCCGTGCTCTGTTGGCTTCCCAACGGGGACACCCGGGGGACTGCGTCCTCGGAACCGGGAGTGCTGTGAATGGCCGTGGTCGACGGAGCGTCCATGGTCGGAACGGGCGTGGGCGAAGGGGGAGCGGTCGGCGCGTCCGCAGTCGGAGTAGCTGTGGTCGGAATGTCCGCACTCGGAGCAGCCACGTTCGGAGCAGGCGCTGTCGAAGGGGGAGTAGTCGGAGCAACCGTGGTCGCAGCGTCCGTGGTCGCAGCGTCCGTGGTCGGAGCAGCCACCGTCGGAGCAGCCATGGTCGGAGCAGCCGTGGCCGAAGGGGGCGTGGTCGGAGCAGCCGTTTGCTGAGCAGGAGCCGGGGACTCTCCCGGGCGTGCGGGATGGAGCGCCGACGCAGTGTCGGCGGCGGCATCCCCGACGATCTCGCGGATCAGGTCTTCGAGAAGCCGGTCGGGCCCAGTGGGATGGTGCTCGGCGGACCCGCCTGCAGGATCAGCGTCCGCCCGGAGAGCGGCCGCCGTCTCGGCGTCCCAGTCGATGCCACGGGGTGCTGGATGTTCACCGGTCGGTGCCGCGGCGCCTGTCGCAGTGGGCGCGGCCGCGGCAAGCCCGTCAGAGACTGCCCGATCGGCCGTGTGCTCTACTACGCCGTCGCGATCCGCGATGCGCACCGATGCATTCTCGAGCGAAACTGCCCCGTCGTCGGTGCTGTGGGGTGAGGCAGCGGAAGCGGTGCCCGTGCCGGGCGGTGTCGCGCTCGATCGAGACTCGGGACTCCACTCGGCGAATCGCTGCAGGTCGACAGCCGGGTCCGCCTGGCTCGAAGGTCCGCCCGACGTCTCAGCCGGCGCCGATGGCGCGGACTTCGAATGCGTCGTACCACCGGTCGGCTCGTCGGGGGAGGGCTGAGGGCGCTTGCGGTGAAACCATCCACGTCCCCCGCCCTGTGCCATGCCGACGCTCCAAATCCTTGGTTTTCGAGAGAATCGCCGCGTCTGCGGAGTCCTCGATCCGAGAGTCAAGCCTAACCGCCGCGACCGACTCTCAAGTTGAAACACGAGCGAACTCCGCCAGATCCGGACCGATCGTCCTGTGATGGAGGAGACACTCCACACCACCGACGTCGTGCCTCTTGATGCGTCGCCGCTTCTATTGAGAACCTCAACTGATCGGCGACCAGCAGCGAACGGATGGCGATCCATCGAGCGCGACACGATGGGAGGTCAAGCAGCCTGACGCGCAACTACATCGGGGCGATCACCTGAAATTCACCGAGTAGGGCACCCGCCGTCGAGGAACAAGTGGGATGCATGAGTCCCGATCCGATGAGTGTCACTCCGTCATACGCCCAGCGCGTTGCAGGAGTGGGACTGCTTGCGTGGTGCGAACGTGGACACGATCCGTAGTCCGCGCACCCGACGCTCGGTCGGTGCGCGGCGCGTCCACCTGGTGTCGGACGCGATGCCGATCCCGATCGACTCGAGCACACTCGGTCCGATGGGGACGCAGGGGGACCGGTTGATCATGTTTCACGTGAAACATGACGGCAGCACCTGCGCTCCGCGTGGGTGCTACACGGGCCAGCGCCTTGGATCGAGGGCGGGCATGGTGTGGATCGGCAGCCGAGCGACCCGGCGCTGCCAACGCCAGCGCGTCAGCAGAAATGACTCGCGGAACTCTGCGACTGATCTGTCGCTGCAGGCGCTGCCTGGATCGATGAACGTGTTCACCAACTCATCCGCAGTAGTGATGCCCGAGCGATCCACGAACCGGTCCAACCCACCAAGCCCCTGCGTACGACCCGCACCAGCGCAACAGCAATGCAGCATCCAGGAGCACCTCGATGTTCTCATCGCCACGGTTGGGACGGCTCAGGTGCGTCCGGCTCGGCCCGCCTCCATCCGACGAGGACGCGCCGAGCCTGCAGTACTGCAGGGTCGAAGGGAATGCCCGATACCCGCGTGAGTGCAGAGGAGCGTCGCCTGACCGACTGATCCGCTCAGTTGTGAAGCTCGCTGAGTCGATCCGCCTGAACTGCGTCACGATGACCGCAACCAAGGTCCGTGAGTGCCCACCTCGACTCATTCGGGTATCCAGGACGCCGATCCTCGTGCAGGTGGCCCTGCGCACCCGCTGCCTGCGCGGCGCTGTGGCGTGCTCCTCCCAGCTCATCGCCTAGTGCGACGACGCGGAATGATGGGCCAGATCCCATCGCAACACCTCAGTCCGCCGATGCTTCACGTGAAACGTCGACCAGCCCGGTCCCCGAATAACTCGCCTCCAGTCCAATCGACCACGCACGGACGTTTCACGTGAAACATCCGCCAACTGGCCCGCCGTGCAAACTCCCCAGTCGATCGACGCCGCGATGCTCACCGAGACATCCGTCTCGTCATCCAGATCACTTTGGCCCCCGCTCGGCGCACGCCGATGAAACACCCACCGGCCGGCCTGTCATCGAACTCACCTCCTGTCGCCCTCGCCACACGTCGACACTTCACGCGGAGCGTCGGCAGCACACCCAGTCGTCCCGCTCGCCTCCGACCCGACTCGACGTGCGCGATGTTTCACGTGAAACATCGACAGCACGGATGGCCCCGACCGCTTCGCTTCAGCCCACACCGCGCACGTCGACCATTCGCGGAAACGTCGGAATCCTGAATGCCCGACACATCCCTACCGCCGACTCTCGCCATGGCGACGAGTCCGAGCGAGTCGATGGGGGAGCGACCCTCGCGAAGGCGCGGATGGAACGGGTGCGGTCGATCACGCTGGGGGAGTCTGATCTCGCGGTCACCCGCTGCTCCCATCGGGTGAACCGGACCCGCTACCGATCCAGTGCAAACGCTGAGCTACGAAGGCACTGCGAAGGCACAACCACGCGACCCGGAGTCGTTCGCGACAGCCGCCCGACGAGGTGTGACCCTGCGATCCCAGCATCTCTCGACGAGCGGGTGCGGAACGAAGGCCATCGATGACCATCGGATGCCGGACAGTGAGCGAGCCGGACCGCGATTCCGTGGAGCGCAACCCGGAACGCATCTCCGGACGAGAACCTGCGAGGAGGCAGCCAGGGCATCCGAGCTCGAAATTCACACCCAACGCGCACACGAACCCCGAGCTCGGGGATGAAGAGTTACTGAACTCGATGAACGGCTCCGTGGCATCGACCACCTTGAGATGCCCGCGCGCGGCAGGCGGCGTCGCGGCGTGCGACCCGGGGTGGGAAGCGTCACTCACGGCGAGGCGAGCGAACCGACCGGGAGGGCTGCGCTGCGTGTCGATGACCCAGCGGCGGGTGCAGAGCACTCGATGGGGGAGTCCGCACCCGATGGAGACGTCGGCACCCATCGAGAAGTCGGCACTCGATCGAGCAGCCCGCACCCGATGAGGAGTCCGCACCCATCCGGAATGCCGACAGCCCATGTGACCGATCGCCATCCGTGCGGTCCCGCTGTTCCCGTGGCGTCGGCGGGCTCCACCGATGCAATCGCGTCCTTCGTAGTGGGCCGGCCCGCATGACCACGCGGGCCCAGCACCTTCTGCCGGGTCCGTGCCGAGATGTTGAGGATGTCGGTGCGGTGGGGCGGCGAGCTCCAGGTGAGAGAGGGTGGCCTCCGCGCAACCAGATCGAGGCGATGACAACCTGGGGACGGACACGCGGTGGGCTACGCGAGCCGAATGGAGGCGATGAGCCGATCTGCATCGCGGAGGAGGACTTATGGAATGCGATGCGCATTCCGAGTGGTCGCCCCACGAGACACGGGAGTCCTCCCGCCGCGGACAACAGGGCGGAGTACTTGGCTCGAAGGTGAATGGAGTCGTTGGAGGACCGGCTTCCGGTTTGGAACGGTGACGAGGACCTGGGTGCTGGGTGCTGGGTGCTGGAACAGCCTCCAGACAGGCATCCGCATCACCGGAGTTGGAATCTGAGTGCATCGCCGACGATCTGACCGTGCGCCGCTCTCCTTGATCGAAAGCCCCGTACATCTCAACTGCTGCGCCGTCGCACTCACGAGCGACCCGTACAGGCGGCCGCGCGGGCCTGCTGTCATGCATCCCGCCGTCCCGCCGTCCCGCCGTCCCCCTGCCTCGCTGGCCCGCTGGCCCGCTGTCCCGCTGTCCTGCTGGGATGCCACTCACGCGATGGGCAACCCGTCGGCCCGCCCAACTCGCGCGGGCACCAGCGCCCGGAGGACGTGTGCCCCGTCCTCCGGGCATCGATCTGTTCGCATCGGTAGGACCGTGAAGGTCCCGGCCCGATCTGGCGACTCCGTCATCGGCCTGCAACGGACGCGAACGTCGCGCTGCGGCACCGTGTCTCGAGCGCGACGCCTGCGAGTGGCAGGCAACGTCCTCCTGCGACGCCGCGTGTCATTGCGAGTGTGCGTGCGCGATCACAACGCATTCGGTGAACGGAGAGCCGAGGTCACTTCGACGGGAACGGAGGCCGCTCACCCGCAGCTCACCGGTTCGGCAGTCGCAGAGCCCTGCGTTTCACGTGAAACACCCGAGATGACCGGCGGACCGAACGGTCACGAGCCGGTCGCGAACCACCTCACCGAACCGAGCAGTGACAGTCCATCGCGGACCATGGCTCCCTGAGCACCGAAATGCTCCGCAAGCTCCGAACCGAGCGCTGCGCAGGGGGGAGCGATGGCGCCGTTCCGCCGCGTGGTCGTTGCGCGCATCGAGCGCGAACCGGACCGGCGGAGCGACCGAGCGACCGAGCGACCGAGCGACCGAGCGACCGAGCGATGATCATGCGATTCACCGTGCACTCCACCGTCGAGGGCGCGGGTGATTCGGATCATGCACGACAGCGAGGGCGAACTCCACGGGCTGCCGCAGCGGCGCTTGTCGACACGCGAACGTGGCTCTCGTCGACCTCGACGAGCGATGCAGCTGCGAGCGACTCACCTGCCAACGATGCAGCCGCCAGCGCGCGCAAGTACACATCCGCGACCAACGATCGCTGCGAGCGCGAAGAACATCGAGAACGACAGACCCGGGGGAGAGGGCCGTCAGCCCGCAGTGGCGCGGAACACCCTCGTGACCTCGGAGACGACGCCCTCACCGAGCACGAGCACCTCGACGTCATGCAGGTGGTACTTGCGAATGGCCTTCTCGGCAGCACCGATCTCGCCGTCGACTCCCGCGCCCTTCATCAGCACCAGCTCACCGCCGGGTCGCAGCAGGGGAGCGGTCACCGGGATCAGGGTGCGAAGTGCGCTCACCGCGCGTGCCGTCACCTGGTCGAGGGAGTCGAAGAGCTTGGACTCCTCGGCGCGTGCGCGCACGACCGTCACGTTCGAGAGGCCGAGCTCATCGGCCTGACGCTCGAGCCACGCCACCCGACGCTCCATCGGCTCGATGAGGGTGAACGAGACATCCGGACGCATGATCGCGAGCACGATGCCCGGCAGGCCGGCACCGGAACCGACATCGCCAACACGCCCCGGTCGCAGCAACGGTGCGACCAGTGCGCTGTTCAGGATGTGGCGGGTCCACAGGCGCGGCAGCTCCAGCGGACCGATCAGCCCGAGTTCCTCGCCGTGGCGGGCGAGGGCGTCCGTGAACGCTCGCCCGCCCTCGATGTGCTCGCCGAAGAGTTCGACTGCAGCGGCCGGCTCCGGTTCGACTCCGTCGATCATCGTTTCACGTGAAACGTCAGCCAACGCGCGTGATGACCGTGTGACGGTCGGAGCCTTCGCCGCGCGACTCCGAGTGGAGGCCGCGCTCGGCGACGAGATCGTGCACGAGCTTGCGCTCGTACGACGACATCGGGGGGAGGGATGCCTCAGCGGCCCCGCCCTCGATGCGCTCCGCTGCCCGCTCGACGAGCCCGGCAAGCTCGTCGCGACGTGCGTCGCGCGAACCGCCGATGTCGAGGATCAAGCGTGAGAACGCGCCCGTCTTGGTCTGCACCGCGAGGCGAGTGAGCTCCTGGAAGGCGCTCACCGTCTCGGGCTTCGCAAGCAGGTTGAGGTTCGCACCCTCGCCGGCGTTCACCGAGACATAGGCGCGACCGTTGCGGGCATCGATGTCGATGTCGCCGTCGAGATCCATGATGTCGAGGAGCTCTTCGATGTAGTCGGCAGCGATGTCGCCTTCCTCCTCGAGCTGCGAGGTGGAGCGCTCTGCGGCGTCGTGCTGTACGTCGGTCATGGGTTACTTCCCCTGCTTCTTCGCGCGAGCCTTGCTCACGGGCTGCTGGCGCTGAGTCTTCTTCGCTTCAGGCGCTTCGATCTCGGTCTGGTTCTTCTCTTCGACGACGAGCTTGCCCTTGCGGGCGAGGCGCTCCTCGCGGGCCTTCGCGGCCTCGCTGCCGGGCGTCGGCATGTTGCGGATGACCACGAACTGCTGACCCATGGTCCAGAAGTTCGAGACGAGCCAGTAGAACATGACGCCGATGGGGAATGCGACACCCGAGAAGGCGAATACGAGGGGGAGCAGGTAGAGCATGATGCGCTGCTGGCGGAACATCGGGCTCGCCTTGGTCTCGGGCGACATGTTCTTCGAGACGATCTGCAGCTGCGTGATGAACTGCGATGCGGTCATGAGCACGATCATCGTCGCGGCGATGACCATGACCTGCCAGGGGTACTCGCCGTTCATCGCACCGATGAAGGTGCCCTTCAGCGGTGCGCCGAGGATCTCGGAGTTCGCGAACGAGTTGGCGAGATCCTGCGTGAACACGCCGACGCCGGCCTTGTCGTGCTGGGCGTCGTTGAGCACGGAGAACAGACCGAAGAAGATCGGCATCTGCAGCAGCAGCGGGAGGCACGAGGAGAGCGGGTTGGTGCCCGTCTTCTTGTAGAGGTCCATGGTCTCGCGCGACATCGCCTCGCGGGAGAACTGGTCCTTCTTGCCCTTGTACTTGTCCTGGATCTTCTTGAGCTGCGGCGCCACCTCGAGCATGCGGCGCTGGCTCTTGATCTGCCTGACGAAGATCGGGATGAGCGCGGCCCGCACGACGATGACGAGGCCGACGATCGACAGCACCCACGTCACGCCCGCGTCGGGGTTGAGCCCGAAGAACGTCCACATGGAGTGGAACGCGACGAGGATCAGCTCGATGACCCATTTGATGGGCCAGAGGACCAGGCTGATGATATCGGGCATTGGGTGGGTCAGTCCTTTCGGAACAGGTTGGGGGAGGAAAGCGCGAGCGCCGCGTCATCGCGGCGAGGTTCTGGAGCCGGAACGGCGGCGACCGCCGGGACGACGGATGCGTCGTGGCCGACGGAATCGGAGGCGTGGCTGTGAGCGTGGCCGGTCGCATCGAGCGCAGCGGATGTCGCAGCATCCGCCCAACCGGCGGGGATGACCCACCCGAACCGGGTGACGCGATACCGGGCGTGCCTGGCCGCGCGAACGTCGTCGATGCCGCCGGCAGACCAGGGGTTGCACCTGAGGATGCGCCATGCCGTGAGCAGCGACCCGATGACGAGGCCGCGTTGCTGCACCGAACCCAGGCCGTAGGCCGAACAGGACGGGTAGTACCGGCAGACATCGCCGTACAACGGCGAGATCGCGGCGCGATAGCCGCGAATGAGGAGGACCCCGGCATTGCGGGGGCTCAGCGCGGCGAACAGGACGGCGTTCTTCACGCTAGTCGCCCTTCTCCTGCGCTGCTGCTGCGGCCGACGCACGTGCGCGTCGGCGTTGGAGTGCACCGAGTACCTCGGCGCGGATCTCGTTCCAGTCGGCGAGGGATGCCGACGGCAGTGCTCGCACGACGACGTCGACATCGGAGATGCCGTCGCCGAGTGCCTCGTGGCAGACGGCCTTCAGGCGTCGACGCACGAGATTGCGGCGCACTGCGCCGCCGACCTTCTTCGAGACGATGAAGCCGAAGCGTGCGTCGGTGCCCGACTCCCGTGAGCGCACATAGCTCACGGTGTGGGCACCGGCGACCTTCGCCCCACGGCGCACGATGACTCGATAGTCGTCGGCGCTCGTGATGCGATTGGCTTTGGCGAGCACCGAAGAACTACGCGGAGAGCTCGGTGCGACCCTTTGCGCGGCGTGCCGAGAGGATGGCACGGCCGGCGCGGGTGCGCATGCGAAGGCGGAAGCCGTGCTTCTTGGCGCGACGACGGTTGTTCGGCTGGAAAGTACGCTTGCTCATTCTTCTTCTCCGGCGTTCGGATCTCCTCGCCGAAATTCGCTGGTTGCGTGAAGGCGGGAAAACTGGGTGCCCTGACGGGCTGGGGTCAACTGATTAAAACTACGGCCTCGAAGGCTCGGGGTCAAACCGAACCGACACGGAAACGGCCGCAGTTCAAAAGAGACAGTATCGCTCGAACCTCAGGATCGCCTGTGGAACGACACGCCCACCCTGTCGAATCCCTCAATCGGCATTTGTCGGGAGCGCCTTCCTCGGATAGCGTTTGACACCAGTTATCCCCAGCTTGGTGCGCGGATTCTCGGGCTTCTTCCGAAATCTCCCCACAGGCCGTGGACAACGCAGAGAACACGCGCGTCGCGCCGCTTGCTCCGTCGATCGGGGGATCGATGAGCGGCCAGACGACGGCCACCGAATGATTGCGGGGAACGATGACAGAGCAGCCCATCACGGATACGTGGGCGACGATCCTCGATCGGCTGTCAGACGACGACGCGATCACTCCGATGCTCCAGGGCTTCCTCAACCTGGTCGAACCCAAGGGCATCGCAGCAGGCACCTTCTATCTGGAGGTGCCGAACGACTTCACCGCGAGCATGCTCAATCAGCGCATGCGGGTCTCGTTGCTGTCGGCGATGAGCGTGGTCGAGGCTCCGTCACCCGTGACGTCGTTCTACGTGGTCGTCAATCCCGAACTCGAAGAGGCGCGGGCTCCCGAGCCGCAGTCCCCGTTCGTCGATGAGGCGATCGATCCGGTCGAGTTGCCGGCCTCCCCGCAGTCCGTGTTCGAGAACACGAGCCCCGTCGCATCCCGCGACACACGACTCAACCCGAAGTACGCGTTCGAGAGCTTCGTGATCGGCCAGTCCAATCGCTTCGCCCACGCGGCCGCGGTCGCCGTGGCCGAGGCGCCGGCGAAGGCGTACAACCCGCTCTTCATCTACGGCGACTCGGGCCTCGGCAAGACGCACCTCCTGCACGCCATCGGCCATTACGCGATGAGCCTGTACCCCGGAATCCGCGTGCGCTACGTGAGTTCCGAGGAGTTCACGAACGACTTCATCAACTCGATCGCGAACAACCGCGGTTCCCTCTTCCAGCAGCGGTATCGCAACATCGACATCCTGCTGATCGACGACATCCAGTTCCTGCAGGGCAAGGCGGAGACGCAAGAGGCGTTCTTCCACACCTTCAACACGCTGCACGACCACAACAAGCAGGTCGTGATCACGAGCGATGTGCCGCCGAAGCACCTCACGGGGTTCGAGGACCGCATGCGCAGTCGCTTCGAGTGGGGCCTCATCACCGACGTGCAGGCTCCCGACCTCGAGACCCGCATCGCGATCCTCCGCAAGAAGGCGCAGTCCGAACGGCTCCAGGTGCCCGACGACATCCTCGAGTACATGGCGTCGAAGGTCTCGTCGAACATCCGCGAGCTCGAGGGCACGCTGATCCGCGTCACGGCGTTCGCGAGCCTCAACCGCACGCCGGTCGACATGCCGCTCGTGCAGACGGTGCTGAAAGACCTCATCACGGATGACTCGGACAACGTGGTGTCGCCGGTCGACATCATCACGGCGACCGCCGACTACTTCAAGTTGACCGTCGACGACCTCTACGGTTCGAGCCGATCACAGGCCGTCGCCACCGCACGGCAGATCGCGATGTACCTCTGCCGTGAGCTCACGAGCCTGTCGCTGCCGAAGATCGGGCAGCTCTTCGGCAACCGCGACCACACGACGGTCATGTACGCCAACAAGAAGATCTCGGAACTCATGAAGGAGCGTCGCTCCATCTACAACCAGGTCACCGAGCTCACCGCACGCATCAAGCAGGTCAGCCGCTACCGCTGAGCCGCTGCACGAGTGCGCGAACCGCCGTCCGTTCCGGGCGGTGTTCGTCGCGCCCTCCGGCGTCGCCGGAGACCTCCGAAACGAGGTCTGCAGGCCCTGTGCAGGCCTCTGCCGACCGATTCCCACAGTTGTGGAGAACCTGTGGATTGTTAACGAGCAACCGCCCAGCGCCTGTTGAGACAGGGTGCTCGCCTGTGCAGAACAGTGTCATGCGTTCGGCATCGGAGTGAGGCATCCGCTCACGAACCCACACACTGTGCACAGATCGGATGGCCCTCGATCAGCGTCGTTCCGCGGGTCTCCGAACACCATCCACAGTTTCCACAGCGGTTAACACTGTTAAGAGTTAAGGGTTTAAGCGGGGATTCCCACAACCTTGTGGATCGGCGCACCTCGAAGGACGTCTTCGCGACTCGGTTCGTGATCGATTCGCCCGCGTTCGGGCGATCTCTGCGGATAGCATGGGAGCCACCCAGCGACATCCACGACGGGAGTACCGTGAAGTTCCAGGTCAACCGCGACGTCTTCAGTGAGGCCGTTTCATTCGCCGTCAAGCTGCTGCCGCAGCGCACAACGTTGCCGATCCTCTCGGGCGTGCTGATCCAGGCGAACGCCGACGGCCTCGTGCTCTCCTCGTTCGACTACGAGGTCTCATCGCAGACCGAGATCCAGGCCGACGTCGAGGAGACCGGCACCGTGCTCGTCTCCGGTCGTCTCCTCGCCGAGATCGCCGGCCGCCTGCCGAACGCCCCCGTGCGCGTGGCGACCGAAGAGAGCCGTATCTCCGTGAGCTGCGGCTCCGCGAGCTTCACCCTGCTGTCGATGCCGGTCGAGGAGTACCCCTCCATTCCCGAGATCGGCGAGCAGTCGGGCGTCGTTCCCGCCGAGGAGTTCGCTGCAGCCGTCGCACAGGTCGCCGTCGCCGCTTCTCGCGACGACGTCACCCCGGTCATCACGGGCGTGCAGCTCGAGGTGCGCGAGAACAACCTCAGCCTCGTCGCCACCGACCGCTACCGGGTCGCCGTGCGCGAACTCGATTGGGACGGCGGCTCCGTCGCGAGCGAGGAGTCGGTCACGGCCCTCGTTCCCGCGCGCACCCTGCAGGAGGTCGGCAAGACGTTCGGCCACTCCGGCACCATCTCGGTCTCGATCACGAGCCGCGACGACCGTGAGCTCATCGCGTTCAGCGCCGAGAAGAAGACCGTCACGTCGCTCCTCATCAAGGGCAACTTCCCGCCCGTGCGCCGGCTCTTCCCCGAGACCGTCGACAACTACGCGGTGGTCAACACGGCCGAGCTCATCGAGGCGACCCGTCGTGTGGCCCTCGTGCTCGAGCGCGAGGCGGCGCTCCGCTACAGCTTCACGGCCGACGGCCTCACCCTCGAGGCGATCGGCAGCGAGCAGGCCCAGGCCTCCGAATCGATCGACGCGATCCTCACGGGCGACGACACGGTCGTCTCGCTGAAGCCGCAGTTCCTGCTCGACGGCCTCGGCGCCGTGCACTCGGAGTTCGTGCGCGTCTCGTTCACGAAGACCGAGAACCCCAACAAGCCGGGCCCCGTGCTCATCACGAGCCAGTCCTCGCGCGAGCAGGCCGGTGCCGACAGCTACCGCTACCTCCTGCAGCCGAACCTGCTGCTGCGCTAGTCCGTCGCCACGGGCCCAGCCCGTCGTCGGCGGTGCGGGGTAGCGTGGTCAATTGCGAATCCGTCGGCTCCGGGGCATCCGGATGCCCCGCTGCTGAAGGGAGCCCAGCGTGCATGTCGCCCGGCTCTCCTTGACCGACTACCGCAACTACGAGCGGGCCGAACTCGAACTCGGTCCCGGCGCGACGGTGCTGGTCGGGCGCAACGGCCAGGGCAAGACCAACCTCGTCGAATCGATCGGGTACCTCGCCACGCTCGGGTCGCACCGGGTCTCGGGTGATCAGGCGCTCATCAGGGCCGGCGCAGACGCCGCGATCGTGCGGGCACTGCTCTCGCACGGCGACCGCGAGCTGCTCGTCGAACTGCAGCTCAACCGTCAAGGCGCCAATCGGGCACAGCTCAATCGCTCGCCCGTGAAGACCCGCGAGCTGCCGCGGTACGCCCACAGCGTGCTCTTCGCCCCCGAAGACCTCGCGATCGTTCGCGGCGAGCCCTCGGTGCGCCGGCGCATGCTCGACGAGCTGCTCATCCAGCGCACACCGCGCCTCGCGGGAGTGATGGCCGACTACGAGCGAGTGCTCAAGCAGCGCAACTCGCTCCTGAAGAGCGCCCGGGCGCGCGGTCTCGCCGTCGACAAGCTGACGACCCTCGACATCTGGGACGAGCGACTCGTCGCGTTCGGATCCGAGCTCATCGATCAGCGACTCGCGCTCGTCGACGAGCTCCGCGATCCACTGGCCGCGGCCTATCGTGCGATCGTCGACGCCGACCACGGGCCGGGCATGACACCGCTGCTCTCCATCGACGGTGCCGACCCCGACTCCGATCCCGAACAGGTGATCGGCGCCGCCGAGTCGACCATCGGCACTCGCGAGCGGTTCGCCGAGGCACTGCGCGTGCTCCGCCCGAAGGAGCTCGAGCGCGGCGTCACCCTCGTCGGTCCGCATCGCGACGACGTCGTGCTGCTCCTGAACGGACTGCCCGCCAAGGGGTACGCGAGTCACGGCGAGTCCTGGTCGTTCGCACTCGCGCTGCGCCTCGCCTCGGCCGAATTGCTGCGCCGAGACTCGATGACCGGCGACCCGGTGCTCGTGCTCGACGACGTCTTCGCCGAACTCGACCGCCTGCGGCGCGAACGCCTCGCCCATGCGATCGTCGGGTTCGAGCAGGTGCTCGTGACGGCCGCCGTGCTCGAAGACGTCCCGGCCCCGCTGACCGCACGCGTCGTGCACATCGCGGGCGGCCGAATCGTCGACGGCGAGCCCGAGACGAGACCGGCGACCGCCGAGTCCGAGGTCTCGAACGAGCCCGAGGTCCGGAACGAATCCGAAGTTCCGAGCAAGCCCGAGGTCGCCGATGTCTGAGGCGTCCCGGGTCTACCAGCACTTCCGCGAGATCTTCGGCGGCGAGCCCCGCGCACGCACCGGCCGCCCGGGCCGGGTCCGCACTCGCGAGGCATCCGGCAGCGAACCGTTCAGCCCCGGCCGCGACCCGAAGCCGCTCGGCGACACGATCGATTCGCTGAGCGCGCAGCTCGGCTGGAGCGGGCCGCTGTCGCAGCACGACGTGCTGGCATCGTGGGCGGAGATCGCCGGTGAGGAGACCGCGCGGCACACCGAACCCATCGCGATCGAGGGCGGCGTGCTGCAGGTGCGCTGCGAGTCGACGGCCTGGGCGACGCAGCTCCGCATGATGCGCACGCAACTCGTCACCGAGATCACGACGAGATTCCCCGGAGCCGGGGTCGACACGATCCGCTTTCAGGGCCCCGATGCCCCCACCTGGAAAAAGGGTCCCAGATCGGTTCCAGGGCGTGGTCCGCGCGATACCTACGGCTAGGCAGGCAAATTCGGTCACTGGGAACGTGAAATCGCCCCAGACGGCGCTTCGAGGCTTGTGTCGACCCTCGATTTGATAGGATCGAGAGTCGCCAGAATGACGGTCAGGAGCCCGATTCACACATGACAGCGGAACCGACGAACCCCCAGCAGACACCGGCTTACGGTGCTGATGAGATCCAGGTACTCGAGGGGCTCGAAGCGGTTCGCAAGCGGCCGGGTATGTACATCGGCTCGACGGGCCCACGAGGCCTGCACCATCTCGTCTCCGAGATCGTCGACAACTCGGTCGACGAAGCGCTTGCGGGCCATGCCACCACCATCGACGTGACGATCCTGCCCGATGGCGGTGTGCGCGTCATCGACGACGGCCGCGGCATCCCGGTCGACATCCACAAGACCGAGGGCCGCTCGACGGTCGAGGTCGTGCTCACCGTGCTGCACGCCGGCGGTAAGTTCGGCGGCGGCGGCTACGCGGTCTCCGGCGGCCTGCACGGCGTCGGTTCATCCGTCGTCAACGCGCTCTCGACCAGGCTCGACGTCGAGGTGCGCCGCCAGGGCCACGTGTGGCGTCAGTCGTTCACCGTCGGCGTGCCCGACGCGCCGCTCTCGCAAGACGAGGCGAGCGACGAGACCGGCACGACGATCACGTTCTGGCCGAGCCCCGACATCTTCGAGACCGTCGAGTTCGACTACGAGACCCTCCGCAGCCGCTTCCAGCAGATGGCCTTCCTCAACAAGGGCCTGCGCATCACGCTCACCGACGAGCGCAGCGGCCATGTCGAGATCGACCCCGAAGACACCGCGGCGAGCGAAGCGGATGACTCGACTCCCGGGCCCCGCACCGACACGTTCCTCTACGAGCGCGGGCTGGTCGACTACGTCGAGTACCTCAACCGCTCGAAGAAGTCCGACCTCGTGAACGAGGAGATCATCTCCTTCGAGTCCGAGGACACCGATCGCAAGATCGCGCTCGAGGTCGCGATGCAGTGGACGACGTCGTACACCGAGTCGGTGCACACGTACGCGAACACGATCAACACCCACGAGGGCGGCACGCACGAAGAGGGATTCCGGGCAGCGCTCACGACCCTCGTCAACAAGTACGCCCGCGAGAAGGGCATTATCAAGGAGAAGGACGACAACCTCTCCGGCGACGATGTGCGCGAGGGCCTCACCGCGGTCATCTCGGTGAAGCTCTCCGAGCCGCAGTTCGAGGGCCAGACGAAGACCAAGCTCGGCAACACCGAGGCGAAGTCGTTCGTGCAGAAGGTCACCTCCGACCAGCTCGGCGACTGGTTCGAGCGCAACCCCACGGTGGCGCGCGACATCATCCGCAAGGCGATCCAGGCCGCCACGGCCCGCATCGCGGCGCGCAAGGCGCGCGAGGCGACCCGGCGCAAGGGCCTGCTCGAGTCGGGCGGCATGCCCGGCAAGCTCAAGGACTGCTCGTCGAAGGACCCGTCGATCTCCGAGATCTTCATCGTCGAGGGCGACTCGGCCGGCGGCTCCGCCGTGCAGGGCCGCAACCCCGAGACGCAGGCGATCCTGCCGCTGCGCGGCAAGATCCTGAACGTCGAGAAGGCCCGACTCGACCGCGCACTCGCCAACAACGAGGTGCAGGCGATGATCACGGCGTTCGGCGCCGGCATCGGCGAGGACTTCAACACCGAGAAGGCGCGCTACCACAAGATCGTGCTCATGGCCGATGCCGACGTCGACGGCCAGCACATCACGACCCTGCTGCTCACGCTGCTGTTCCGGTACATGCGCCCGCTCATCGAGCTCGGCTACGTGTACCTCGCACAGCCGCCGCTGTATCGCCTGAAGTGGACCAACTCCGACCACGAGTACGTCTACTCCGACAAGGAGCGCGACGCGCTGCTGACCGCCGGCATCGCCGCGGGCAAGCGCATCCCGAAGGACAACGGCGTGCAGCGCTACAAGGGTCTCGGTGAGATGAACCACCAGGAGCTGTGGGAGACCACGATGAACCCCGAGACCCGCACGCTGCTGCAGGTCACCATGGACGACGCGGCCGCCGCCGACGAGATCTTCTCCACCCTGATGGGCGAAGACGTCGAGAGCCGCCGCAACTTCATCCAGAAGAACGCGAAGGACGTGCGTTTCCTTGACATCTGATGTGATCAACCCCGGCGACGACGACACGGTCGAGGGCCCCGGCATCCACGGCAAGATCGACCAGGTCGATCTGCAGCTCGAGATGCAGCGCTCGTACCTCGACTACGCGATGAGCGTCATCGTCGGGCGTGCGCTGCCCGACGTGCGCGACGGCATGAAGCCCGTGCACCGCCGCGTCATCTACGCGATGTACGACGGCGGCTACCGCCCCGACCGCGCCTTCTCGAAGTGCGCCCGCGTCGTCGGCGACGTCATGGGCCAGTTCCACCCGCACGGCGACACGGCGATCTACGACGCCCTCGTGCGCCTCGTGCAGCCGTGGAGCCTGCGCTACCCGCTCGCGCTCGGCCAGGGCAACTTCGGTTCGCCCGGCAACGACGGCGCGGCCGCTCCTCGATACACCGAGACGAAGATGGCTCCCCTCGCGCTCGAGATGGTGCGCGACATCGAGAAGGAGACCGTCGACTTCCAGGACAACTACGACGGTCGCACGCAGGAGCCATCGATCCTGCCGGCGCGATTCCCGAACCTCCTCGTCAACGGCTCCGTCGGCATCGCCGTCGGAATGGCGACGAACATCCCGCCGCACAACCTGCGCGAAGTGGCATCCGGTGCCCAGTGGTACCTCGAACACCCCGAGGCCTCGCGTGAGGAACTGCAGGAGGCGCTGATCCAGCGCATCAAGGGACCCGACTTCCCGACCGGCGCGCAGATCCTCGGCGTCAAGGGCATCAACGACGCCTACCGCACGGGCCGCGGCTCGATCACCATGCGCGCCGTCGTCTCGGTCGAGGAGCTGCAGGGTCGCACCTGCCTCGTCGTCACCGAGCTGCCGTACCAGGTCAACCCCGACAACCTCGCGATCAAGATCGCCGACCTCGTGAAGGACGGCAAGGTCGGCGGCATCGCCGACATCCGCGACGAGACCTCGGGCCGCACCGGCCAGCGACTCGTGATCGTGCTGAAGCGCGACGCCGTCGCGAAGGTCGTGCTGAACAACCTCTACAAGCACACCTCGCTGCAGGAGAACTTCGGCGCGAACATGCTCGCGATCGTCGACGGCGTGCCGCGCACGCTCTCGATCGACGGATTCATCGCGCACTGGGTCGACCACCAGATCGAGGTGATCGTCCGTCGCACGCAGTACCTGCTGCGCGAGGCCGAGGCCCGCATGCACATCCTGCGCGGCTACCTCAAGGCGCTCGACGCGCTCGACGAGGTCATCGCCCTGATCCGCGCCTCGGCGACGGTCGACGATGCACGCGACGGGCTCAAGAACCTGCTCGAGATCGACGACATCCAGGCCGATGCCATCCTCGCGATGCAGCTCCGTCGTCTCGCGGCGCTCGAGCGCCAGAAGATCATCGACGAGGCCGAGTCGATCCAGGCGGAGATCACGGACTACCAGGACATCCTGGCCCGCCCCGAACGCCAGCGCACGATCGTCTCCACCGAGCTGGGCGAGATCGTCGCGAAGTACGGCGACGAACGTCGCACGCACATCATGCCGGGCTTCGACGGCGACATGTCGGTCGAAGACCTCATCCCCGAAGAGGAGATGGTGGTCACCGTCACGCGCGGCGGCTACGTCAAGCGCACGCGGAGCGACAACTACCGCTCGCAGCACCGCGGCGGCAAGGGCGTCAAGGGCGCGCAGCTGCGGGCCGACGACGTCGTCGAGCACTTCTTCGTCACCACGACGCACCACTGGCTCCTGTTCTTCACGAACATGGGCCGCGTCTACCGGGCGAAGGCGTACGAGATCCAGGAGGCCGGCCGCGACGCGAAGGGCCAGCACGTCGCGAACCTGCTCGAGATGCAGCCCGACGAGCAGATCGCCGAGATCCTCGACATCCGCGACTACAACGTGGCCCAGTACCTGGTGCTGGCCACGCGCGAGGGCCTCGTCAAGAAGACCGAGCTGACCGCGTACGACACGAACCGCTCGCGCGGCGTCATCGCGATCAACCTGCGCGAGGGCGACGAGCTCGTCTCGGCGATGCTCGCCGGCGTGCACGACGAGATCCTCCTCGTCTCGAAGAAGGGCATGTCCCTGCGCTTCGAGGCGACCGATGAGGCGCTGCGCCCCATGGGCCGTTCGACCTCGGGTGTGAAGGGCATGTCGTTCCGTGAGGGCGACCAGTTGCTCGAGGCATCCGTCGTCGCCGCGTCGCTCACCGACGGTTCCGAAGACGACGAGTCCGAAGCGAGCGCTTCCGACGACGACGCCAGGTACGTCTTCGTCGTCACCGAGGGCGGATACGCCAAGCGCACCGCGGTCGACCAGTATCGCCTGCAGAACCGCGGCGGACTCGGCATCAAGGTGGCCAAGTTGAGCGAGGATCGAGGCGACCTCGCGGGCGCGCTGATCGTCGGGCGCGACGACGAGGTCCTTGTGGTTCTTGCCAGTGGCAAGGTGGTACGCTCTGACGTCGCCGAGGTTCCCGCCAAGGGCAGGGACACGATGGGCGTCGTGTTCGCGAAGTTCGCGAACGACGACAGGATCATCGCCATCGCGAAGAATTCCGAACGGAATCTCGTGGAGGAGGCCGCCGAGTCCGAAGCGGCCGAGCCCGCGCGAGAGGAGTAACCCTACATGAGTAGCGTCGCCGAGAAGCTGGCCCGCAAGTCGAACCGGAAGACCCCTGCCAAGCAGGTGCGCCTCCGGCTCGTCTACATCGATTTCTGGTCGGCGGTGAAGCTGTCGTTCCTGGTCGCCGTGTGCCTCGCGGTCGTCAGCATCGTCGCCACCTTCCTGATCTACACGGTGCTGGGTTCGACCGGCATCTTCGACAAGGTCAACGAGCTCGTGCAAGACGTGGCGGGCGCCGGCGGCGACCTGACCTCGATCCTGTCGCTCGGCAACGTCATGGGCTTCGCGGTCGTCGCGGCGCTCCTGAACCTCGTCGTCACGACGGCGCTCGGCGCCATCATCGCCGTGCTCTACAACCTGAGCGTCAAGATCACGGGCGGCATCCTCGTCGGATTCACCAACAACTGACGCCGCGTCTTCGGCCCGATTCGGAGATTCCTGCCGCGTCCGGTAGTGTTTCCTCTGGCCGAAATTCGGGGATATAGCTCAGGCGGTTAGAGCGCTTCGCTGATAACGAAGAGGTCCGAGGTTCAAGTCCTCGTATCCCCACAGTGAGTAATTCAACACCAGTGCACAATTCAATATGAAGAAACGGATGCCTCGGCATCCGCGCGGGGCCTTAGCTCAGTTGGTAGAGCGCCTGCTTTGCAAGCAGGATGTCAGGAGTTCGAATCTCCTAGGCTCCACAGTCTCCCTCGGTGCTCCTTCGGTCGAGCGCCGCATTCCCTCTCGACGATCGACCGATCGCCGGTCACAGTTGCAGCCACCGATCGATCAACGCGATGATCTCGTCGCGATGCGCGTCGATCTCCGCCGGGTCGAGGGCGATCACCCCGCGGTCGACCGCCGCCCAGCGCACGAGGCCGGTGTCGTCGTCGAAGCTGAATCCTTCGGAATCGACGATCTTCACCCCGCGATGCATGACGATGCGCACCTTGCCGCGCGGGTCGGTGCCGACCGTCACGCGATCGACGCCGTCGAGCGCGTAGTTCGGCCCGTTCCACTTGACGTTCTCGACGGCAGCGACGGGCGCGACCCCGCGGATGCCGTCGCGGAGCCGCGAGAGCGTGCCTGCGAGCTCGGGCGGGAGGCCGTCGAGATACCGATCGACTTCGGGTGATGCGGCGATCATCCTGGACGCCTCGGTCATCATGGCGCTCCGTTCACTCGGGTGCCTCGACCATAGCGGTGCACGGCGGGCACGTCGATGGCCCCGCTACAGTGTGCTGATGGACATCCGCATCGCTGCGTACGGGGTCATCATCCGCGAGGGCCGGATTCTGCTCTCGCACTGGAACGAGCACGGTCGCTCCGGATGGACGTTGCCCGGCGGCGGCATCGAGGGTGCCGAGCACCCGGTCGTGGCCGCTCGACGGGAGATCTTCGAGGAGACCGGCTACGAGGCATCCGTCGATCGCCTGCTCGGCATCGACACCATGGTGGTCCCGGCGTCGAAGCGCCACTCGGGAGCCGTGCCGCTCTACGCGATGCGCGTGATCTATCGCGCGGCCGTGGTCGGCGGCCGACTCCGGAACGAGGTCGGCGGATCGAGCGACGAGGCTCGCTGGTTCGACCTCGACGAGGTTTCGCGCTTGAAGCGCGTGAGCCTGCTCGACGTCGCGCTGCGGCTGAACGCCGCCGAGCCGGCCGACGGCGTGCCGCCATCGGCTCGGGAGGAGTAGCGAGCTCAGCGCCTGCGGAGAGCGCCGCTCGGCGCCCCGCTCGGGGTGGGTGCGAACGCGCCCGCGGCCGTGTCGCCGACGTTCCGGCCACGTGGCCGAAC
>NZ_JBHURI010000072.1:0-21996 GCF_042673425.1 Agromyces sp. NPDC056965
GCTCTCTTCCTGAGTGAAGAGAGCGGGACCCCTTCCCCGATTCACTCGGCAAGAGAGCGGGACCCCTCCGGCGCAGGTCGGAGCGGGGCGAGAGAAGGGTAAGGACATGGCGGATCCGGCACGGGCCAGGAAGATGGCCGATCGCATCAAGGAGATCGTGGCCAAGCGGCTCGACAAGGGGCTGCGCGACCCGCGGCTCGGGTTCGTCACCATCACCGACGTTCGCGTCACGGGCGACCTGCAGCACGCGAGCATCTTCTACACGGTGTACGGCACCGACGAAGAGCGCGAAGACTCGGCCAAGGCGTTGAAGGCCGCGACGGGCATGCTCCGCAGCGAGGTGGGTCGCAACATCACGGCGCGACTGACCCCGACGCTCGAGTTCATCGCCGACGCGATCCCCGAGAACGCCGAGCACATCAGCGCGCTCCTCCGCGAGGCGCAGACGCGCGACGCCGAGACGGCGTCGCTCGCCGCGACGGCCGAGTACGCCGGCGAGGCCGACCCGTACGTCAAGCCGCGCGAGTTCGACGAAGACGACGACTTCGGCGTCGCCGAAGGCGACGAAGCGGATGCCGCGCGCTGATCACCCCTCGGGCAGGCGGTAGCCCTCGGCGTCCGAGACGGCGAGGCCGTCGGCGACGAGCGTCGTGAGCGCGCGGTCGAGCTGAGCGGCGTCGGCCCAGACGGGCTCGAGCTCGCCTCGCCCGACTGGGCGGTGCGCCGCCCTCAGCTCCCGCATGACGAGTCCGCGCACCTGGCGGTCGGAGCCTTCGAAGCGCGCCTGCCCGGCCTTCCGTGGCCCGGTGTACGCGGGATACCCGTCGGCTCGCCACGCGCAGGCGCCGGCGATCGGGCACGAGCCGCACTCGGGCGCGCGTGCGGTGCAGATCGTCGCGCCGAGCTCCATGGCGCCGGCGTTGAACCGGCGCGCTGCGTCGTCGTCGCGGGGGAGCAGCGCCGCCATCGCGGCGAGATCACGTGCCGTCGACGGCGGCCCCGGTTCCGCCTGCCCGGCGACCGAGCGCGCGATGACCCGGCGGGTGTTCGTGTCGACGACCGGCACGCGCAGGCCGAAGGCGAAGGCGGCGATGGCACGCGCCGTGTACGGCCCGATGCCCTGCAGCGCGAGCAGGGCGTCGAGGTCGGCGGGCACCTCGCCGCCGTGGCGCTCGACGATCTCGACCGCGGCGCGATGGAGCCAGAGGGCCCGCCGTGGATAGCCCAGTCGATCCCACGCGCGAACCGCCTCGGACGGCGGCTCGGCGGCGAGTGCAGCCGGGGTCGGCCACCGCTCGATCCACGCCTCCCATTTCGGCACGACCCGCGCGACCTGCGTCTGCTGCAGCATGAACTCGCTCACGAGCACAGCCCAGGGCGAGACGTCGGCGGCGCGCCACGGCAGCGGGCGCGCGGCATCCGCGAACCATGCGACGACGGCGGGGGCGATCGTGTCGACGTCGGGCGTTCGAGGCATCCGTCCAGCCTACGGCGAGGCGGATGCCGCGGAGCTAGGCTCATCGCATGAGGCTCGTCACCACGCCCCGGGTCACCTTCCTGCGCTCGATCGCCGACGAGGTGCTGCAGCATCACGGCCGCGGCCGCATGATCGTCGCGATCGACGGACCGCTGCAGAGCGGCAAGACCGAGCTCGCCGACGATCTCGCGGCAGTGCTCGAAGAGCGCGATCATTCGGTGTTCCGCGCGAGCATGGAGGGCTTCCACCGTTCGAGGGAGGCGCAGGCGGCGTTCGGCGCCGACACCCCCGATCGGTACTACCGCTACGGCTTCGACGAGTCGGCGCTGCGCCGCGTGCTCGTCGAGCCGTTCCGCCTCAGCGGATCCACCGCGTTCGTCACCCGGGTCTGGGACCCGACTCGAGACGCCTGGGTCGAGCCGAAGTGGATCACGGGGCCCGAGGACGCCATCCTCGTGCTCGACGGTCGCTTCGTGCTGCGTCCGCGGCTCGCCGGGCTCTGGGACGTGCGGATCGCCCTCGACGGCGACCCGGTCGACCCCGCCGACCGGATCGCCTACGCCGAGAGCGACCCGCGCCTCGAGGCATCCGTCGTCATCGACAACAGCGACCCCGAGCACCCGCGTCGGCGCTTCTTCGACAGCTGCTGACGGGCCTCGCCGCAACGGCTCGTCGCCGTCGTGTCCCCCATTCGGGAGGTATTTCGTACCCCGATGAGGAAAAGGGGTGACGTGTCCCCGTTTCTGAGGACATAATGGGGGACACAGCCAAGCCCCCCGGCTACGCGAACCCGAATCACCACCCGAACCACCCGACGCAGTCGACGAGCGCCCCAACGCTCGTCGACATCGCTGTGCGCCCTGAGCGCCGCCGTCACCTCGGATTCGACCACCCTGCCGGGCCGACCGATGGAGACACCCCGAATGAGCAAGCCCGGCGCCGCTCTGGCGCACGCCGACGGCGATGCCCGCACTCGCGTGCGATGGTCGTCAAGAGCCCCATTCCGCCGCATCGCGGCGATCCTCACCTCACTCGCGCTCGGTGCTGGAATCGCCCTCGTCGGCGTCGCGGCACCCGCGAGCGCCCACACCGGCGACCTCAAGGCCACTGCCGTCTGCAACACCGAGACCGGCATGTACGACGTGACGTACACGTTGACCCTCTCGAACGTGCCGAGCGGCAAGACGGGCACCACGATGTGGCGCGTCGGCTCCACGAAATTCGACGGGACGCCTTCGAGCGCCAAGGGCATGGATCGCGGCCCGATCACGACGACCGGCAACAAGACCATCACGCTCGGCACCGAGCAGCTGGCCGGCGACACGAAGAGCTTCGGGCCGTGGGTCTACGCGTTCACGACGTGGAACGGGGCGACGAAGGGATCCGACGGGCAGCTCAAGCAGAAGCTCGCGGGAGACTGCGGCGAATCGCCGTCGGCCAAGAAGCTCACGATCTGTCACGCGACCGAGAGCGATGTGAAGAACCCGTACAACCGCATCACGATCGCAGTCTCGGCCGTCGTGAACGGCCACCTCAAGCACCAGTGGGGCGAGGACATCATTCCGGCGTTCTCCTACAAGGGCAAGCAGTATGCCGCACAGGGCGACCAGAGCCTGTTGCAGTACGAGGACTGCGTGAAGCCGCCGACGAAGATCGCCGTGCCCGCTGAACCGCAGAAGACCGACAAGTGCGGCGTCGACGACGACCGCATCATCCAGCCCGCTGCGACCACCGGTGTCGTCTGGACGATCGGCAAGGTCGACAACAACGCTGCGACCGCGACGGCCAAGACCCTGCCGGGCTTCGTCTTCGACAACGGCAAGACCGAGCAGAGCTGGAAGTTCACGTTCACGAACGATCCCTGCCCTGTCGTGGTCACCGTGCCCGCGAAGCCGGCGAAGGTCGATGAATGCGGTGTCGCACTCGACGCCGTCATCGAGCCGAAGTCCGTCGAAGGCGTCAGCTGGGTGATCAGCCCGATCGCCGGCGGCAAGGCCACTGCCACCGCGACCACGAAGGCGGGCTTCGTCTTCGCCGACGGAACGACCACGAAGACCTGGAACTTCGAGTTCGACACCGAGCCGTGCGTTCTCCCCGCGCCGCTCGAACCGAAGTTCATCGAGCAGTGCGGGCTCACCGGTGACGCTCTGGAGCTCCCGGCCGCTGTCGACCACGTGAGCTGGAACGTCGTCGGCGACCCGAAGGCCGGCGGTCTGGTGACCGTGACCGCAGTCGCGGCCGTGGGCTACGCCTTCCCGGCCGGCGCGGTGACGTCGTTCATGCACACCTTCACCGACGAGCCGTGCCCGCCGACGATCATCACCTTCGAGGGCGTGCCCACGAAGAAGGATGTCTGCGGTGCGGACGACGACCTCGTCGTGCTTCCCCCTGCGGTCGAGCACATGTCGTGGCAGGTGAGCGGCGACCCGACGAAGGGCGGGCTCGTCACCGTGACCGCAGTCGCCGAGAAGGGATACGCCTTCGGCAAGGACGTGCAGACGGTCTTCCCGATGACGTTCGACAGCACTCCGTGCCCGACCGAGGTGCCGGTGCCGGCCGTGCCGAACGCGATCGACAAGTGCGGCCTGGCGGACGACATGGTCGACCTGCCCAAGAACACCGATCAGGTGCACTGGAGCTTTACCGGTACTCCCGCCGACGGCCCCGTCATCGTCACGGCCACGGCACAGGACGGGTTCGACTTCCCTGGTGACGTGAAGGAGATCACCTTCGAGTACGAGTTCGATGACACCGAGTGCATCGCGCCGACACTGGAGGGGTCGTTCGCCACCGGCATCTGCGACGCCGACTCCCCGTGGATCGATTTCAAGGTCAAGCTGATCGACCCCGACGAGCAGGCGACGAGCCACACGGCCTCGCTCGTCATGACCGACGGCACCAACACCGAGACGATCAAGCTCGGCGACCTCAAGGCCGACGGCACGCTCACCGGCAAGGTGCTGTGGCCCGGTGCTTCGGTCGATGCCGACGGCAAGGCCAACGGATGGCCCGGCTGGGCGCTCGTCGGCAACAAGTGGATCGAGGTCGACGACAACTTCGCCTGGACCCGTGGTGACATCACGGCGACGCTCGAAGTGAACCCCGAGCTCGACGTCGCGATCGCCTACCCGCCGGCCTCGCCGAACTGCGCCCTCGGCCCGAAGGTCACGCCTCCGGGCGGCGAAGGCGGCACCCCCGCCGCGTCGAACGGCACGGGACTCGCCAGCACCGGTTTCGCCGGTACGTCGATCGCGATCGTCGCGGGCATCATCGTGATCGCCGGACTCGCGTTCCTCGTGGTGGCTCGAATCCGCCGCAAGCGCGCGTAGCGTTCGCTGAAGCCGACTGAGGGGGCCCGGTTCGCCGGGCCCCCTTCGTCGTCTCATCGATGCGGCGGGCGCCGCGGCATCCGATCAGGTGGGAACGTCGGCGAGCACGCGCTCGACCGGCAGGGAGGAGCCGCGCTCCTCGACCTCGTGCACGAGCGCGGTGAGCGCCCGGTTCACGGGGGCGTCGAGGCCGACGGCGGATGCCTCGCGCACGACCGCGCCGTTGAGGTAGTCGACCTCGGTCGGTTGGCCGCGGCGAATGCTCTGCTGCGTCGATCCGAGGTTCGGCACGCCGCCCATGCGCACGCGCATCGACCACGGCAGCAGCTGCCCGATCGCGAGCGGCAGACGCGCGAAGAGCCGGAGGCGGCGGTCGCCGAGCCCCTGCAGGGAGCCGAACCGCACGCCCTGTGCGACGCCGACGCGCACGGTCTCCCGCATCGAGGCGGCGACCACGCGCCGAAGGCGTCGATCGTCGACGACGTCCTGCACGCTGCGCCCGACGATCGCAGGCACGGCGTTCAGCATGTTGACGACGAGCTTCGTCCACTGCGCACCGCGGAACCCGTGGATCGCGACGACCGGAACGGCCGCCGAGAGCACGGCGGCGATGCGCGTGCACTCGGCGTCGGCCGGTCCGTCGCCGCGGCCGAGGTAGCTCGTCGCGGGCGTCGTGACGCGCACGACGCCGGGTTCGGTGTAGTTGGCGGCGATGATCGAGAGCAGCCCCATGCACGAGGCGCGGGGGAGCAGCCGTGCGGCGGTCGCGACGCCGTCGAGGCCGTTCTGCACGACCACGACCGGCACGTCGCCGATGAGATCGGCGTTCGAGGCGATGGCGGAGGCCGCGTCCTGGGCCTTGGTGCAGACGAGCACGAGTTCGGGCGGGGTCGTGAGCCGTTCGCCGGCCGTCACGTCGGCCCGCACCTCGCCGTAGGCGCCGCTCAGGGCGATGCCCGACTCGCGGATCGCCGCGAGGCCCGCGCCGCGCGCCGTGACCTCCACGTCGTGCCCGGCCTTCGAGAGCAGTGCCGCGAACGTGCCGCCGAGCGCGCCTGCGCCGATGATGCCGATCCTCACCGCTCCAGCGTAGGCGTGCGGCGCGGGCGGGCGGCGCACGGCTGTTAGCCTGTACCGCGTGAACAGCGGCATCCTCCTCGTCGACAAGCCGCAGGGAATCACGAGCCACGACGTGGTCTCGCGCATGCGCCGCCTTGCCGGCACGCGAAAGATCGGCCACGCGGGCACCCTCGACCCGATGGCCACGGGCCTCCTCGTCCTGGGCGTGAACGGCGCGACGCGCCTCCTGCACTACCTCGTCGGTCTCGACAAGGAGTACCTCGCCACCATCCGCCTCGGCTGGAACACGACGACCGACGACGCGGAGGGCGAAGCGCTCGAAGCGGCTCCCGCATCCGTCGTCGCCGCCGTCACGGAAGCCGCCGTCGTGGCGGCGATCGCGCCGCTCACGGGGGAGATCGAACAGGTGCCGAGCGCGGTCAGCGCCATCAAGGTCGCCGGCAAGCGCGCGTACCAGCGGGTGCGCGACGGCGAGACCGTCGAGCTCGCATCGCGCCGCGTCACCGTCTCGGCGTTCGAGCCGCTCGCGTTCCGCGTCGGCGACGGCCACCTCGACGTCGACGTCCGCGTCGAATGCTCGTCGGGCACGTACATCCGCGCACTCGCGAGAGATCTCGGCGCGGCACTCGGCACGGGCGGTCACCTGACGGCGCTGCGGCGCACGCGCATCGGGCGATTCGGCGTCGACGAGGCCGGCGAGCTCGAGGGATTCGACGTCGCGAGCGCCATCATGAGCCCAGCGGATGCCGCGCGGCGGGCGCTCCCGATCGTGACCCTCACGGCCCAGCAGGCCGTCGACCTGGGCCACGGCAAGCGCGTCGACGTCGAGGCGGTGGCCGGCCTCGAGGCATCCGACGCCCCGCTGCCCTCGGTCCTCGCCGCCGTCGACCTCGACGATCACCTGGTCGCCATCGTCGAGCCGCGCGGGCGGCAGCTGAAGGTCGTCACCGGATTCCCGCCCGCCGAGTCGCAGGGGTCGGCCGAGTCGCAGGAGCCCGAAGCATGATCGAGTGGTTCACCTGGGTGCAGCTCGCGGTGGCGGTCGTCGCCGGACTGCTCTGCATCGCGTTGGGGCTCGCCGGCCGCGTGCCGAGCGACCTCACCATCGGCGCGCTCGGCATCGTCGAGGTGCTGCTCCTCGTGCAGGTCGTCGTGGCGTTCGTCGCCCCGTCGCTCGGCAACGAGCCGACGGGCAGCGTGCTCGAGTTCGGCACGTACCTCGTCGGGGCGCTCATCCTGCCGCCGGCTGCGGCCTTCTGGGCGCTCCTCGAACGCAATCGCTGGTCGACGGTCATCCTCGGCGTCGCCGCCCTCTCGGTGGGCGTGATGGTCTACCGCATGTTCCAGATCTGGACGGTGCAGCAGGCGTGAGCGGCGGTCTGAGAGAATCGATCGACATGAGTGACGTGCGCAGTGCCCGACCGGAGGCACGAGAAGGTCGACGGATGAGCGGCATCGGGCGGGTGCTCGTGGCGGTCTACGGGGTGCTCGCGCTCGCGGCGACCGGTCGTTCGTTCGTGCAGATCGCATCCAAGTTCGACGAGGCGCCGCTCGCCTACACGCTCTCGGCGCTCGCGGCCGTCGTCTACATCGTCGCGACGATCGCGCTGGTCCGGCCCGGCATCGCCTGGTACCGCGTGGCGTGGGCGACGATCGTGTTCGAGTTCACGGGCGTGATCGTGATCGGCACCTTCAGCATCGTCTTCCCCGAGCTCTTCCCGCATGACACCGTGTGGTCGCGGTTCGGTGCCGGCTACCTGTTCATCCCGCTCGTGCTGCCGGTGCTCGGCATGTGGTGGCTCGCGCGCCACCGTCCGATCTCGGGAGCGGATGCCTCGTGAAGACCTTCAAGGGACTCGGCGCCGTGCCGTCGGGCATCGGCCCGTCGGTCGTGACGATCGGCAAGTTCGACGGAGTGCACCAGGGCCACCGAGCGGTCATCGCACGCGCGCGCGCCATCGCCGAGGAGCGCGAGCTCGCGACGATCGTCGTCACGTTCGACCGCAACCCGTTGGCCCTGCTGGCCCCCGACAAGTGCCCCGACTCGCTCGTGAGCGTGCGGCAGAAGCTCGAGCTGCTCGCCACGACGGGCGTCGACGCGACACTGCTGCTGCCGTTCGACCGGGCGCTCGCCTCGGTGCCGGCCACCGAGTTCGTCGAGCGCGTGCTGGTCGATGCGCTCGATGCCAAGGCCGTGCTCGTCGGCGCCGACTTCCGCTACGGCGCCCGCGGGGCCGGTGACGTGCCGCTGCTCGTCGAACTCGGTGCGAAGTTCGGGTTCACGGTGGATGTCGTCGACGACGTTCGGCCGGAGGGGGAGCGGCGGGTCTCCTCGACGTGGATCCGCGAGCTCCTCGCCGACGGCGACGTGCGACAGGCGACCGAGCTGCTCGGCCACACGCCGACCGTGACGGGCATCGTCGTGCACGGAGCGGCCAGAGGACGCGAGCTGGGCTACCCGACGGCGAACCTCTCGCCCGAGTCCGAAGGGCTCATCCCGGCCGACGGCGTGTACGCCGGCTGGCTCACCGACGCCGGCACTCGGTACCCGGCCGCGATCTCGGTCGGCGACAACCCGACCTTCCAGGGCGTCGCGAAGAAGCAGGTCGAGGCGTACGTGCTCGACCGCGAACTCGACCTCTACGACCACGTCGTCGACGTCGAGTTCGTCGAGCGCATCCGGGGCATGGTGGCGTTCACGAGCATCGAGGCGCTCGTCGACACGATCCGCGACGACGTCGAGCGCTCGCGCGTCATCCTCGCCGGCTGAGCGCGAACGGCTCCGCCCGTAGACTCGAGGGGATGACCTCGCTCCCGCCCCGACCGCTCTGGGCGGGTCGGTCCCTCGCCCTCGTGGGCATCGTGCTCGTGGCGTTCAACCTCCGCACGGCGGTGGCCTCGCTCTCGCCGATCCTCGGCCAGCTCGAGGCCGAAGTGCCGCTCGCGCCGGCGGTCGTGGGCTTCCTCGGTATGCTGCCGCCGCTCTGCTACGCGCTCTTCGGCATCCTGACGCCGATGGTCGCGAAGCGCCTCGGGCTCGAGGTGACGCTCATCATCGCGCTCGTGGCGCTCTCGCTCGGACTCGCCGGTCGCGGCCTCGTGGGTTCGGCGCTCTGGCTCGTGGTCGCCTCGGCCGTGACCTTCGCGGCGATCGGCGTCGGAAACGTGCTGCTGCCGCCCCTCGTGAAGCGGTACTTCCCCGATCGCATCGGCCTCGTCACGACGATCTACGTGACCGCGATGTCGATCAGCACCTTCACGCCGCCGCTCATCGCCGTGCCGGTGGCGGACGCGGCGGGCTGGCGCGTCTCGCTCGGCGAGTGGGCCCTGGTCGCGGCGATCTCGCTCGTGCCGTGGATCGCGATGCTCGTGCATCCGAGGGCCCGTGCGGTCGAGGCGCTGCCCGAAGAGGCCGACCCCGGCCTGCTCCGGTACGCGGTGCGCTCGCCGCTCGCGTGGTCGCTCACGATCGTGTTCGCCGTCTCGGGCTTCAACGCCTATGCGGCCTTCGCGTGGCTGCCGACCATCCTGCACGACATCGCGGGCGTCTCTCCCGCCGAGGCGGGCGCGCTGCTCTCGCTCTACGCCGCCATGGGACTGCCGGCCGGGCTGCTCGTGCCGCTCCTCGCCTCCCGGTACGGCAAGGTCGGGCTGCTCGTCACGATCGCGGTCGCGACCTTCGTGGTCGGCTACCTCGGGCTGCTGCTGGTGCCGGGCTCCGCGACGTGGCTGTGGGTCGCGCTCGCGGGCATCGGCCCGCTGCTGTTCCCGCTCGCCCTGGTGCTCATCAACCTGCGCACCCGCACCCATGCCGGTGCGGTTGCGCTCTCGGGCTTCGTGCAGTCGGGCGGGTACCTCATCGTCGCCGTCGGGCCGCTCGTGGTCGGGCTCCTGCACGAGGCGACCGGCGGGTGGACGTGGCCGATCCTGTTCCTGCTCGCCTCGGCTGTGCCGGCGGCGATCGCCGGTGCGGTCGTCGCCCGCCCCCGCTACCTCGAGGACGAGCACTCGCTCGTTCGCTGACCGGCGGCTCGTCGGCGCGGGCCCGGCTCGTCCTCCGCGCGCGGAGCATGCGTGCGCGGTGCTGCGAGCGCGCGCGGCATCCGTCGGTGGTGTGCTCATGTGAGCACGATTGCCCGCGAGTGTTGCTGATGCGCATCCACGTGCCTACGCTGGAGTGGAACGAGGAGGCGCATGGACGAGATCGACGAACTGCTCTCGATCAGGGCTGCTGAGCTCTACTACGAGGAGAACAAGACCCAAGACGAGATCGGGCAGGCACTGCGCCTCACCCGGTGGAAGGTCGGGCGGCTCCTCGCGCAGGCGAAGCAGCGCGGGTTCATCCGCATCGAGATCCTGCACCCTCGTGCAAGGCGACTGCCGATCGAGCGGCGACTGCGCGACGAGCGCGGACTCGCCGATGCGATCGTCGTCTCGACGGCCGGCGTGACGTCGCCCGAAGAACTGCAGGCGCGCACCGCCCAGGCGGCGGCCGACTACCTCACCGCCCTGCGTCCGGTACCGCGCACGCTCGGCGTGAGCTGGGGCCGCACGCTCTTCGAGATCTCCCAGCACCTGCGCCAGGGCTGGGCCACGGGCGTCAACGTCGTGCAGATCAACGGCGGGGTCAGCCTCAACCGGCGGCCCGGCACCGCTGCGGCGACCGCCGTCGGCATCGCCCAGAAGGGCGGCGGCAGCGCGACCCTGCTGCCGAGTCCCGCGATCCTCGAACGGCTCGAGACGAAAGAGGCGATCGAGTCCGATCGCGTCGTCGCGGGCGTCATCGACCTCGCGCGCTCGGCCGACGCCTACCTCTTCAGCGCCGGTGCAGCCGACCACTCCTCGGTGCACGTCGAGAGCGGGTACCTCTCGGTGCCCGACGTCGACCTGCTCGTGCAGAAGGGCGCGGTCGGCGACGTCGTCGGTCGGTACATCGACTCCGACGGCAACATCGTCGACCCCGCGCTCGACGCGCGCACCGTCGGCCTCACCCTCGACGAGCTGCGCCGCGCGCAGCTCGCGATCGCCGTCGTCTCGGGGCCGGGCAAGCACGCCGTCGCCGACGCGGTCGTGCGCAGCCGGCTCTGCTCGGTGCTCGTCACCGACGAAGCCACCGCCCTCCACCTCCTCGACGGCTGACGCCGCCGTCTCCGCACCACTCACGAAAGCCAGGTCTCCTCTCATGACAGGCACCTCCCTCGTCTCAGCCCGCGAGCGGGCCATCGCCGTGCTCGGCGGTGAGCCCGACGATGCGACCCTGCGGCGCTACCTCCACGGCATCCCGGGCGTCGACGCCGTCGGACTCGAGCAGCGCGCTGCCGGGCTCGGCACCCGCTCGATCAAGACGAGCTCCAAGAAGTGGGCGCTCGACCGCATCATCGAGCTCATCGACCTCACGACGCTCGAGGGCGCCGACACCCCCGGAAAGGTGCGCTCCCTCGTCGCGAAGGCGCTGAACCCCGACCCGTCGGATGCGACGACGCCGCGCGTCGCCGCCGTCTGCGTCTACGGCGACATGGTGCCGTTCGCCGTCGAGGCCCTGGGCGGCGCCCACGGAGACCCCGACGACGGGCTCATCTCCGTCGCCGCGGTCGCGACGGCGTTCCCGAGCGGCCGCGCCTCGCTCGACATCAAGCTCGCCGACACGGCGGAGGCGGTTGCGGCCGGCGCCGACGAGATCGACATGGTCATCGATCGCGGTGCCTTCCTCGCCGGTCGATACGGCCTCGTCTTCGACCAGATCGCCGCTGTGAAGGCGGCCTGCGCCCGGCCCGACGGCACGAGCGCGAGCCTCAAGGTGATCCTCGAGACCGGCGAACTCGTCACCTACGACAACGTGCGCCGCGCATCGTGGCTCTCGATCCTCGCGGGCGGCGACTTCATCAAGACCTCGACCGGCAAGGTGGCCCCCGCGGCGACGCTGCCCGTCACCCTCCTCATGCTCGAGGTCGTGCGCGACTGGCATCTGGCCACGGGCCAGCGCATCGGCGTGAAGCCGGCCGGCGGCATCCGCTCGTCGAAGGACGCCATCAAGTACCTCGTGACGGTCGCCGAGACCGTCGGTGAAGACTGGCTGCAGCCGCACCTCTTCCGCTTCGGCGCCTCGAGCCTCCTGAACGACGTGCTGCTGCAGCGGCAGAAGATCGCGACCGGGCACTACTCCGGCGCCGACTACGTGACGATCGACTGAGACGGAAATCATGAGCTTCCTCGACTACGCACCCGCACCCGAGTCGCGCGCGATCCTCTCGCTCCGCGACAGCTACGGCCTCTTCATCGACGGCGAGTTCGTCGACGGCCGCGGCGAGCCCTTCCAGACCATCAGCCCCGCGACCGAAGAGCGCATCGCGATGATCGCGAACGCGAACGCCGCCGACGTCGATGCCGCAGTGGCGGCCGCACGACGCGCCTACGACCGCACCTGGTCGAAGATGAGCGGTCGCGACCGCGGCAAGTACCTCTTCCGCATCGCCCGCCTCGTGCAGGAGCGCGCCCGCGAGCTCGCCGTCGCCGAGTCGCTCGACAACGGCAAGCCCATCAAGGAGTCGCGCGACGTCGACGTGCCCCTCGTCGCCGCCTGGTTCTTCTACTACGCCGGCTGGGCCGACAAGCTCGATCACGCCGGCCTCGGCGCGAACCCGCGCTCGCTCGGCGTCGCCGCGCAGGTGATCCCGTGGAACTTCCCGCTCCTCATGCTCGCGTGGAAGATCGCCCCGGCGCTCGCCGCCGGCAACACCGTCGTGCTGAAGCCCGCTGAGACGACCCCGCTCACGGCCCTCATCTTCGCCGAGATCCTGCAGCAGGCCGAGCTGCCGCCCGGCGTCGTGAACATCATCACGGGCGCGGGCGACACCGGCGCGGCACTCGTCTCGCACGAGGGCGTCGACAAGGTCGCCTTCACTGGATCGACCGGCGTGGGCCGTGCGATCGCCAAGCAGGTCGCCGGCACCGACAAGAAGGTGACGCTCGAGCTCGGCGGCAAGGCCGCGAACATCGTCTTCGACGACGCGCCGATCGACCAGGCCATCGAGGGCATCGTCAACGGGATCTTCTTCAACCAGGGGCACGTCTGCTGCGCCGGTTCGCGACTGCTCGTGCAGGAGAACGTCCACGACGAGGTCGTCGAGCGACTGAAGCTGCGGCTCTCGACCCTGCGCCTCGGCGACCCGCTCGACAAGAACACCGACATCGGCGCGATCAACTCGAAGGAGCAGCTCGAGCGCATCCGCACCCTCTCCGACATCGGAGTGGCCGAGGGCGCCGAACGCTGGACCGCGCCGTGCGACATCCCCGAGAACGGCTTCTGGTTCGCACCGACGATCTTCACCGGCGTGCAGACCTCGAGTCGCATCGCCCGCGAGGAGATCTTCGGCCCCGTGCTGTCGGTGCTGACGTTCCGCACCCCGGCCGAGGCCATCGCGAAGGCCAACAACACCCCCTACGGGCTCTCGGCGGGCATCTGGACCGACAAGGGCAGCCGCATCCTCGCGGTCGCCGACCAGCTGCGCGCCGGCGTGATCTGGGCGAACACCTTCAACCGCTTCGACCCCGCGTCGCCCTTCGGCGGCTACAAGGAGTCGGGCTACGGCCGCGAGGGCGGCCGCCACGGTCTGGGCGCCTACCTCGCACCCGCCCCGATCGGGCAGTCGGTGACCGGCCGCGCCGCGATCGCGGGCACGGCATCGTCGGCGGCCATCGAAGCGGATGCCTCGGCGCCCGCCAAGCGCTCGCGCGCGGCCAAGCCCGCCCGAATGTCCAAGACCGCCACGAAGGGATCGAAGCGATGAGCCGCCTCGCCGTGCCGAAGACGTACAAGCTCTACATCGGCGGCGCCTTCCCCCGCAGCGAGTCGGGCCGCACCTACGAGGTGCTCGCCGCCGACGGCTCGTTCCTCGCGAACGCCGCGCTGGCCTCCCGCAAGGACGCCCGCGACGCGGTCGTCGCCGCACGCGGCGCCGTCTCGGGCTGGTCGGGCGCCACCGCGTACAACCGCGGTCAGGTGCTCTACCGCATCGCCGAACTCCTCGAGGGGCGTCGGGCGCAGTTCGTCGCCGAGATCGAGGAGGCCGAGGGGGTCACGCGCGCCGCGGCATCCGCTCAGGTCGACGAGGCGATCGACCGCTGGGTCTGGTACGCGGGCTGGGCCGACAAGTTCGCCCAGGTCGTCGGCAACGCCAACCCCGTCGCCGGGCCGTACTTCAACATCTCCGTGCCCGAGCCCACCGGCGTCGTGGCGATCGTCGTGCCGCAGGACTCGTCGCTGCTCGGCTTCGTCTCCGCGATCGCGCCCGCGCTCGTCGCGGGCAACTCGGTCGTCGCGGTCGCGAGCGAGCGGTTCCCGCTCTCGGCGATCAGCCTCTCCGAGGTGCTCGCGACGAGCGACGTGCCGAAGGGCGTCGTCAACGTGCTCACCGGTTCGCCCGCCGAGATCGCGCCGTGGCTCGCGAGCCACGCCGACGTCAACGCGCTCGACCTCGTGGGCGCCGGTGCGCTCGACTGGGTCTCGCTCGAGATCGACGCGGCCGACACGCTGAAGCGGGTGCTGCGACCGGAGTCGGGCGCGGATGCCGCGGCGCCGGCGCTCGGGCGCATCGCCGCGTTCACCGAGACCAAGACGGTCTGGCACACGAAGAGCCTGCGATAGGAGCGAGATGTCCGGACGCAACGGCGCGTCAGACGAGCGGGGCCGGCTCGCGACCGACCCCTTCGAGTACCGCATCACGAAGCAGGGCGGGGTGATCGTCTCGCGGGGAGGCCAGCCGGTGATGACCGTCGGCGGGCGGGATGCCGCACGCCTCGTGGCGTCGCTGCAGCGCGCCGACGACGCGCACGCGCAACACCTGCTGGCCCGGGCGAGCGGCAACTATCGTCGAGGCAACGAACGCTCGTAGTCCCGTTCGTCGGCCTGGGGAGGTGGCGTGTGCGTGTGCTCGTGACCGGGGCGACCGGATACATCGGCGGACGACTGGTGCCGAGGCTCATGGCCGCGGGTCACGAGGTCCGCGTGCTCGCCCGTCGGCCCGAGCGCCTGCGCGACGTGCCCTGGCGCGGTGACGTCGACGTCGTCGCGGGTGATCTCGTCGATCGGGAGTCCGTCGACGCCGCGATGACGGGTGTCGACGTCGTCTACTACCTGGTGCACTCGATGGGCGGCCGCGACGACTTCGAGGCGACCGAGCAGCGCATCGCCGAGAACGTCGCGAGAGCTGCCCGCGAGCACGGAGTGTCCCGGCTGGTGTACCTCGGCGGCCTGCACCCCGACGGCGAGCGCCTGTCGCGGCACCTGCGCTCGCGCACGCAGGTCGGCGAGATCCTGCTCGCCTCCGGTGTGCCCACGATCGTGTTGCAGGCGGGGGTGATCATCGGGTCGGGGTCGACGTCGTTCGAGATGATCCGCCACCTCACCGAGGTGCTCCCGTACATGCCCGCACCGCGCTGGGTGCGCAGCTTCATCCAGCCCATCGCGGTCCGCGACGTGCTCTACTACCTGGTCGCCGCGGCCGAGGTGCCGCTTCCGGTGAGCCGTTCCCTCGACATCGGCGGCCCCGACATCCTCCGTTACGGGCAGCTCATGAACGGCTACGCGGTCGAGGCCGGGTTGCCGCAACGACCGATCGCAGCCCTCCCCGTGCTGACGCCGTGGCTCGCGGGGCAATGGGTCAACCTCGTGACACCGATCCCGCGTCGCATCGCCGTGCCGATCATCGAGTCGCTCCAGTTCGACTGCGTGATGGGCGATCACGACATCGACGACGTGATTCCGCCGCCCGCGGAGGGGCTGCTGCCCTACCGGGTCGCGGTGCGGTTGGCGCTCGAGCGCGAGCGGGCCGGCGAGGTCGAGACGAGCTGGCGCAACGCCGAGGTCGCCGGCGCGCCGAGCGACCCGTTGCCGAGCGATCCCGACTGGGCCGGGCACACGGTCTACCTGGATGAACGGGAGCGTCGCACCTCGGCGGCCGCCCAGGAGCTCTGGCGCGTCGTCGAAGGCGTCGGCGGCGAGAACGGCTGGTACTCCTTCCCGCTCGCCTGGGCCGCACGCGGGTGGATCGACAAGCTGACCGGCGGCGTCGGCCTTCGACGAGGGCGGCGCGACCCCGAGACGCTGCACGTGGGCGACGCCGTCGACTTCTGGCGCGTCGAGGCCATCGACCGCGGGAGCTTCCTTCGTCTCCGCGCCGAGATGCGGGTGCCGGGGCGGGCGTGGTTGGAGCTCGCCGTGCGGCCGTCGGAGGGCGGTGCCGAGTACCGCCAACGAGCGATCTTCTTCCCCAAGGGGCTCTCGGGCCGCCTCTACTGGTGGGCGATCCTCCCGTTCCACGGCATCATCTTCGCGGGCATGGCGAACCGGATCACGGCCGAGGCCGAGGCGCTGCGCGGCGACGATCCCGACGCAGCACGCTGACGGCGCCGGCGGCGGCAGCGACGGCATGGCGTAGCCTCAGGACAGGCCGTCGATCGCACGGCCGGTGATTCGACGGCGACCAGTTCCTCGCGGATTCCTCTGAGAGAATCCGTCGCGCACGCACCGGCGGGAGACAGGACGTCCCGAAATGGCCAGCACGACCGCTCAACTCCTCGTTCTCGGGGTGCTCGCGCATTCGCGCAAGCCCGACGAGAAGCGGCTGCCGCTGCATCCGTCGCATCTGGAACGCATCGATCCCGATCTTCGGGAGCGCATGATCCTCGAGCGCGGCTACGGTGAGCGCTTCGGGATCTCCGATGCCCAGCTCCAGCCGCTCGTCGGAGCGCTCGGCACCCGCGAGGAGGTCATCGCGCGGAGCGACGTGGTGCTGCTGCCGAAACCGCAGTCCGCCGACCTCGAAGAGCTCCGCGACGGCCAGGTGCTGTGGGGCTGGCCGCATTGCGTGCAGGACCGCGAGCTGACCCAGCTCGCCATCGACAAGCGACTCACCCTCATCGCCTGGGAGGCGATGAACCACTGGACCGCCGGCGGGGGCTTCGGCCTGCACGTGTTCCACAAGAACAACGAACTCGCCGGGTACTGCTCGGTGCTGCACGCCCTGCAGCTGTGCGGGTCGACGGGCGACTACGGGCGACGCCTGAGCGCGGTCGTCATCGGCTTCGGGGCGACCGCGCGAGGCGCAGTGACGGCGTTGAACGCCCACGGCATACACGACGTCCGAGTGCTCACCAACCGCGACACCGCCGCGGTGAGCTCGCCGATCCCATCGGTCGACATCATCCAGTTCGAGCACAATCCGGAGGCGCCCTACGAGAGCACGGTCAACACCGACGACGGGCCGGTCGCGCTGGCGCCGTTCCTCGCCGAGCGGGACATCGTGGTGAACTGCACACTCCAGGACCCGAATTCGCCGCTGACCTACCTGCGCACCGAGGACCTCGGGCACTTCCGGCCGGGCAGCCTCATCGTCGACGTGTCGGTCGACGCCGGAATGGGTTTCAGCTGGGCTCGCCCGACCTCGTTCGAGGACCCGATGTTCACCGTGGGGGAGTCGACGAACTACTACGCCGTCGACCACAGTCCGTCCTACCTCTGGAACTCCGCCACGTGGGAGATCAGCGAGGCCCTGATGCCGTTCCTGCGTTCGGTCATGGAAGGACCTGAGGCGTGGGCGGCGTCGGAGACGATCGATCGCGCCACCGAGATCGCCGGCGGCCGGATCCGCAACCCGGCCGTCCTCGAGTTCCAGCGTCGATCGGCCGAGTACCCGCACGCCTCCCTCCGATGACGCGGACGCCGCGGATGACCCACGAATGGGAGATAACGAAACGGTAACGGTGTTGCTAGAGTGACCTGCACCGATCGCGCAATGGCGCGCGACGGTGGAAAGGCCCGAACCCGTGTTCCACCCCCTCGACACGGTCGCCTCGGCGACCCGGCGTCGTCGGCCCGCCCGAGCCGCCCGTGCCACCCGAACGCCCGAACCCGCCGCCGGCGCCGCCCGCCGCCCGCACCCGTTGACCCCGCCGCCGCGCGGGGTGCGGATCACGCTCGCGACCCTCGCCGTCGGGGTGCTGGCCGGCGTGCTGCTCTTCGCGCAAGTGCCCCCGACCGTCTACGCCATCGACGTCTTCGGAGCGCTCCGCGAACCGGGGGAGCCCGCCTTCACGGTCGGCCATCGCGGTGACCGCGCAGCGGCTCCCGAGAACACGATGCCCTCGCTCGAGCGCGCGATGGACGAACTCGCGTTCGTCGAGACCGACGTGCAGCTCACGAGCGACGGGGTGCCCGTGCTGTTCCACGACACGACGCTCGAGCGCATCACGGGTGACACCCGTTCGATCGGCGAGCTCGATGCCGCCGCCGTCGGCCGACTCGATGCCGGTGCCTGGTACGGCGAGGAGTTCGCGGGGACGCGCATCCCGACGCTCGACGCCTTCCTCGAGGCGCTCGCGGATCGCAGCGATGCGCGGGCGCTCATCGAGCTGAAGGCCGACTGGCGCGCCGAGGGCATTCGCGCGGTGACGGGGCTCATCGAGCAGCACGGGCTCCGCGGCCGGGTCGTGCTCCAGAGCTTCAGCCTCGAGACGCTCTTCGCCCTGCAGCGCGTCGCACCGACGATTCCCCGCATCATGCTCGCCCGGGAACTTCCCGCGAACCCCGTGCCCATGGCCGAACGACTCGGGGTCATCGGGATCGGCACCACCGCGGCATCCGTCACCGCCCAGCCCGGCGCGCTCGTCGCCCTGCACGACGCCGGCATCGCCGTGCTCTGCTACACCCTGAACAGCCATGAGCACTGGGAGGAGGTGAGCGCCCTCGGCGTCGACGGCATCATCACCGACGAGCCGAGCGAGCTCGACGACTGGCTGGCGGTCACCGCGCCGGGCACCTGAGCGGCGGGACTCAGTCGGGGGTTCCCGCGGCGATGCCGAGTGCCGCCGCCGCGTCGGCGAAGACGTCGTGCATGGCGGGGGAGAAGAGCACGAATCGGATGAGCTCGGGCGAGGTCGCTTCGGCCGCCGTCGAGAGGGCCACGCGCGCGGCATCCGGAGCCGGCCAGCCGTACACCCCGGCCGAGACGGCGGGGAGGGCGACGGATGCCGCTCCGAGCGACTCGGCGAGGCCGAGCGAGTTGCGGTAGGCGGCGGCGAGCAGCAGGCGCCGGGCGTCGGCTTCAGGGCCGGGCCCGCCCGGCCACACGGGCCCCACGGTGTGGATGACCCAGCGTGCGGGAAGCCGGCCCGCGGTCGTCGCGACGGCCTCGCCCGTCGGGAGCCCGTCGGGCAGGGTGATGGCACGAAGACGACGGCACTCCGCGAGGATCTCGGGCCCGCCGGCCGCGTGGATCGCTCCGTCGACGCCCCCGCCGCCGAGCAGCGAGGAGTTGGCCGCGTTCACGACGGCATCGACGTGCTGCACGGTGATATCTCCCGTGACCAGCTCGATGCGCGGCATCCGCTCGCCTACCCCCGGTTGTTGGAGAGCTCGAAGATGCGCACGAGCTCGGCCACGGCGGCCTCGCGCTGCTCGCCGCCGGCGTCGTACATCTCGGTCACGTGCGTGCGCAGGTGATTCTCGACGAGGAGCTTGTTGAGGGAGCCGAGCGACTTCTGCACGGCGAGCGAGAGCGTGATGATGTCGACGCAGTAGTCGTCGTTGTCGATCATCTTCTCGATGCCGCGCAATTGGCCCTCGATGATCTTCGTGCGGTGCAGTGCGCGCTTCTTGATGTCCTCGATCACCTGAACAGGATACCCCGTTTGCGCCAGATACCCCAGGGGGGTACTGTTGGGACTCGGCGATCAACCAAGGAGAGATGGATGACACTGCAGCAGGAGACCCGCACGATCGACCTCGGCATCGAGGGCATGACGTGTGCGAGCTGCGTCTCGAGGGTCGAGAAACGCCTCGGGAGACTCGAGGGCGTCGAGGCCGAGGTGAACCTCGCGACCGAGAAGGCACGCGTGTCGTTCCCGTCCACCACGTCGATCGACGAGCTCGTCGAAGCGGTGCGGGCCGCCGGCTACACCGCGCACGTCCCCGAGGCGCCGGTCGGCCACGGACTCGGAGACGCGGGCGCCGACGTCGAGACCGACGCGCACGTCGCACCCGACGCGCACGTCGCACCCGATCGAAGACCCGACGTCCGCTCCGCCGCGGCATCCGACCCGCTCATGACCCGGCTCGTGATCTCGGCCGCACTCACCGTGCCGGTCGTCGTGATCGCCATGGTGCCGGTGCTGCAGTTCACCTACTGGCAGTGGTTCTCGCTCGTGCTCGCGGCACCGGTCGTGGTCTGGGGCGGCTGGCCGTTCCACCGCGCAGCGGCGGTGAACCTGCGCCACGGCTCGCTCACGATGGACACGCTCGTCTCGCTCGGCACGCTCACCGCGTTCGCCTGGTCGCTGTGGGCGCTCTTCTTCGGGCACGCGGGCATGCCGGGCATGACCCACGAGTGGACCTTCGGCGTGCGGGGCACGCCCGGCGGCGACATCTACCTCGAGGTCGCCGCAGGGGTCATCACGATCCTGCTGCTCGGGCGCGTGCTCGAGCAGCGTTCGAAGCGTCGTGCGGGCCAGTCGTTGCGGACGCTCCTCGAACTCGCGCCGCGCGAGGTCTCGGTGCTTCGCGGCGACGGCGCGGAGGAACGCGAGGAGCGGGTGCGCATCGAGACCCTCCGCCCCGGCGACCGGTTCGTCGTGCGCCCGGGTGAGCGCGTCGCCGCTGACGGGATCGTCGTGCGCGGCGAGGCCGGCGTCGACGAGAGCATGCTGACCGGCGAGCCGGCACCCGTCGACGTGGCGCCCGGAACCGCGGTGACTGCGGCGACCATCGTGCACGGCGGGAGCCTCGTGGTCGCGGCCGAGCGTGTCGGGGCCGACACCCGACTCGCGCAGATCGCGCGTCTCGTGGAGGACGCGCAGCTCGGCAAGTCGCGAGCGCAACGCCTCGCCGACCGCATCTCGGCGGTGTTCGTGCCGATCGTCATCGCGCTCGCCGTGGGGACCGCGATCGTCTGGGTCGCCACGGGCAGCCCCGTCGAGCAGGCCATCACCGCGGCGGTCGCCGTGCTCGTCATCGCCTGCCCCTGTGCACTCGGCCTCGCGACGCCGATGGCGATCCTCGTCGGCACGGGGCGGGGCGCCGAACGCGGCATCCTCATCACGGGGCCCGACGCGCTCGACCGCGCCGGCGACGTCGACACCATCCTGCTCGACAAGACGGGCACGCTGACCACCGGTCGCATGAGCCTCACCGGCGTCACGACCGCCGACGGTTCCGGCGCCGACAGTGTCGGCGGCGGTGCGGCGCTCGACATCGCAGCGGCGCTCGAGCGCGGCTCCGAGCACCCGGTCGCGCGGGCGATCGTCGATGGGGCGGATGCCTCGGCGTCGGAGTGGCGCAGCGTGCACGTGAGCGGATTCCGCGCCCACGCCGGCCTCGGCGTGACGGGCGTCGTCGACGGCGTTCCCGCCGCGGCAGGCCGACCGGCCTTCCTCGTCGAGCTCGGCTACCGCATGCCCGCGACCCTCGAGGCACGCGCCGCCGCCTCCGACCACACGCTCGTCGCCGTCGGAACGGGCGGCGAGGTCGAGGCGCTCATCGAGGTCGGCGACCGGGTACGGGACGGCGCTCGCGGGGCGGTCGACCGGCTGCGCGGTCTCGGCCTCCGCCCGGCGCTCGTGACCGGCGACGCCGAGCGCCCGGCGGCGCGCGTCGCCGCCGAACTCGGCATCGACGAGGTGCACGCGGGGGTGAGCCCAGAGGGCAAGCTCGAGATCGTGCGCCGCGAGCAGGCCGACGGGCACAGGGTCGCGATGGTCGGCGACGGCGTGAACGATGCCGCGGCACTCGCAGCGGCCGACCTCGGCATCGCGATGGGCGGGGGCACGGATGCCGCGGCCTCGGCGAGCGACCTCGCACTCACGCGCGACGAGCCGGGGGCGATCGCCGACGCGATCTCGCTCGCGCGGTCGACGCTCCGCACGATCAAGGGCAACCTGTTCTGGGCCTTCGCCTACAACGTCGCGGCGATCCCGCTCGCCGCGGCGGGCTTCCTGAACCCGATGATCGCGGGCGCGGCGATGGCGTTCTCGAGCGTGTTCGTCGTGCTGAACAGCCTCCGGCTGCGCCGGGCGTGAGGTGGTCGCGTGGGCCCCGATCGGCGATCGCCGGTCGGGGCC
>NZ_JBHURI010000073.1:0-21929 GCF_042673425.1 Agromyces sp. NPDC056965
CATCAACACTTGTCGCCGCGGCATCCGCTGTTCTATTAAAGCCACAGGCCGCGGGGCGGTCCTTGATGAGGTTGGTGATGCGGATCGTGGAGCACCGGCGGCCCTGATCGTCGGTGACGGCGATCTCGTGCGTCGTGAGGGTGCGGCCGAGATGGATCGGTGTGCAGACCCCGGTGACCCATCCGCTCGTCGCCGACCGCGTGTGCGTCGCGTTGATCTCGATGCCGACGGCCAGCCGGCCGGTGCCCGCCCAGAGGTTCGCGGCCATCGAGCCGAGCGATTCGCCGAGCACCACGTAGGCGCCGCCGTGCAGGAGCATCGCCGGCTGCGTGTTGCCCTCGACCGGCATTCTCGCGACGGATCGATCGACCGAGAACTCGAGGAACTCGATGCCCATCTTCTCGGCCAGTGCACCCGTTCCGCGGGTGTGGAGGTAGTCGATCGGATCGCTCGTCTGGGTCATGCTCGCCTTCGAGATGGGCCGTCGGGCAGTGTCGTCGGCCGCTTGTAGTCTTGGGGGGTGTCGGACGCAGAAAAGCCTACCCTCCTCGTCGTCGACGGCCATTCGTTGGCCTTCCGGGCCTTCTACGCCCTCCCAGTCGACAGCTTCACCACCCGCGACGGTCAGCACACGAACGCCATCCACGGCTTCCTGTCGATGCTGCTCCTGCTGCTGCAGAACGAGAAGCCGACGCACATCGCCGTCGCCTTCGACATCTCGCGCGCGTCGTTCCGCACGCGGGAGTACCCCGAGTACAAGGGCACGCGCGGCGAGACGCCGGTCGAGTTCAAGGGGCAGGTGCCGCTGCTGCAGGACGCCCTGAAGGCCATGGGCGTGCGCACCCTCGAGAAGGAGGACTACGAGGCCGACGACATCCTCGCGACGCTCGCGGCCCGCGGGCGTGAAGAGGGGTATCGCGTGCTCCTCGTCTCGGGCGACCGCGACACCATCCAGCTCGTCAACGACGACGTCACGCTCCTCTACCCGAACACCCAGGGCGTCTCGCAGCTGAAGCGCTACGACACCGACGCGGTCGTCGAGCGCTACGGCATCCGCCCCGAGCAGTACCCCGACGTCGCCGCGCTGGTGGGGGAGACGAGCGACAACCTCATCGGCATCACGAAGGTGGGCGAGAAGACCGCCGTCAAGTGGCTCGGCCTCTACGGTTCGCTCGACGGCATCCTCGAGCACGCCGACGAGATCAAGGGCGTCGTCGGGCAGAACCTGCGCGACGAGAAGGAGAACGCGATCCGCAACCGCCGGCTCAACCGGCTCGTCACCGACGTCGAACTCGACGTCGCGATCGACGAGCTCGAGGCGAAGCCGATCGACATCGAGGCGGTGCAGCCGCTCTTCGAGCGCCTCGAGTTCCGCACGCTGTTCGAGCGGATGAAGAAGATCGTCGCCGGCAACGGCAACGGCAACGGCAACGGCGCGCCCGCGACATCCGCCGCGCCGGCGACCCCGGCCGCAGACGCACCGGCCTCCCCATCTGCTCCGAGCCCGCGCCGACTCCTCGACGAAGAGCTCGCCGCCTGGATCGAACGAGCCGTCATCGCCGAGCCCGCGGGTCTCGGTCTCAGCCTCGAGGTGCTCGACGGCACCGTGATCGGCGCCGGCATCGCGACGGCCAGCGAGTCCGTCCACCTCCCGTGGCAGCAGGGGCGCACCGACTACGCGCCGTTCGAGGCATGGCTCGCGAGCGATTCGCCGAAGATCATGACCGACGCGAAGCCGCAGCTGAAGGCGCTCATGCGCTCGGGTCTCGCCTTCGACGGGCTCGTCGTCGACACCCTCGTCGCCGGATGGCTCGTGCGGCCGATCCTCGCCGAGAAGACGCTCGCCGACCTCGTCGAGCGCTACCTCGGCGAGACCGTGCCCCAGGGCGACCCCGCGCAGCTCATGCCCGAAGAGGGCACCGACGCCGGAGCCCCCGAGTACGCGTGGTACTCGCTGCGGCTCGCGCCCGTCGTGCTGCGCGCCCTGCCCGAGAGCTCGCGGCAGTTGCTCGCCGACGTCGAGATGCCGCTCGTGGCGGTGCTCGCGGCGATGGAGGTGCGGGGCGTCACCGTCGATCACGACGAGCTCGCCTCGCTGTCGGCCGAACTCGGTGGCCGTGCGGCCGGTCTCGCAGACGCCGCATTCGCCGAGATCGGGCGCGAGGTCAACCTGGGTTCGCCCAAGCAGCTCCAAGAGGTGCTCTTCGACCAGCTCGGCATGCCGAAGACGCGGGCGACGAAGACCGGGTACACGACCGACGCGAGTGCGCTGGCCGACCTGCAGGAGTCGAACCCGCACCCGTTCCTCGGCTACCTGCTCGAGCACCGCGACGCGACGAAGCTGCGCCAGATCGTCGAGTCGCTCGACAAGTCGATCGCCGCCGACGGGCGCATCCACACGAGCTACGGCCAGATCGGCGCGGCCACCGGCCGCATGTCGTCGAACGACCCGAACCTGCAGAACATCCCGATCCGCACCGAAGACGGCCGGCGCATCCGCAAGGCCTTCCGCCACGGCCCCGAGTACACCGAGCTGCTCACGGCCGACTACTCGCAGATCGAGATGCGCATCATGGCGCACCTGTCAGGAGACCCCGGCCTCATCGAGGCGTTCAACGCCGGTGAAGACCTGCACCGCTTCGTCGGCGCGCGCGTCTTCTCGGTCGACCCCGCCGACGTCACGCCCGTCATGCGCACGAAGGTGAAGGCGATGTCGTACGGTCTCGCCTACGGACTCAGCGCCTTCGGCCTCTCGAAGCAGCTCCGCATCGACCGCGCAGAGGCGACGCAGCTCATGAAGGAGTACTTCGAGCGGTTCGGCGCCGTGCGCGACTACCTGCGCATGGTCGTCGAGCAGGCGAAGATCGACGGCTACACCGAGACGATCTTCGGTCGCCGTCGTCCGTTCCCCGACCTCAACAGCCCGAACCGCGTGCTCCGCGAGAACGCCGAGCGCGCAGCGCTGAACTCGCCGATCCAGGGCTCGGCGGCCGACATCATCAAGATCGCGATGTCCCGCATCGAGAACGACGTCGCGGCGCAGGGCATGGCCAGCCGCATGCTGCTCACCGTGCACGACGAGCTCATCTTCGAGGTCGCCGACGGCGAGTCCGAGGCGCTCGAGACGCTCGTGCGCGACCGCATGGCGAGTGCCGCCGAGCTGCTCGTGCCGCTCGACGTGCAGATCGGCCGCGGGGCGAACTGGGAGGACGCGGCGCACTGACCACGGGCACCTCCCGTGAGGTGCGAGACGTCGGTCGGCTGCCATAGGCTCGCACCATGGCATCGAGTGAGCGCACCCCGACCGACGTCGATCGCATCGCAGAGGGGTGGGTCGACACTCTCGTCGAATTGAACCCCGGCGTCGGCACCTACATCGGTCGCACGACCTTCGACGAGCGGCTCGCCGACTACTCTCCCGAGGGCCACGAGCGCGGGGTCGCCGCCACGCGAGAGGCGCTCGCCGCGCTTCGTGCGGCGACGCCGGTCGACGGCGTCGATCGCATCACCGTGGCCGACCTCGGCAGCGAACTCGAACTGGAGCTCGAACGGCACGATGCCGGTCTCCACCTGCGTGACCTCAACGTGATCGCGAGCCCGGCGCAAGACATCCGGGAGGTCTTCGACCTCATGCCCACCGATGCTCCCGAGGAGTGGGAGCGCATCGCGACGCGTCTCGGCGCCGTTCCCGGTGCGATCGACGGCTACATCGAGACCCTGCGCGAGGGCATCGCCCGCGGCGTCGTGCCTGCGGCCCGACAGGTGCGCGAGGTCGCGGCACAGGCGCGGCGCATCGCGAAGCCCGACGGGTTCTTCGGCACGTTCGCCGGCTCGGCGAAGGCGGGTGACGCCGAACTGCCCGCGTCGATCACGAGCAGCCTCGGCACCGGTGCCGCAGAGGCCGCCTCCTCGTACGGCCGCCTCGCCGAGTTCCTCGAGACCGAGCTGCACCCGGTGGCGGGCGAGCACGACGGTGTCGGGCGCGAGATCTACGCACTGCAGTCGCGCCACTTCCTCGGCGCGGTCGTCGACCTCGACGAGACCTACGAGTGGGGCATCGAGGAGCTCGCCCGCATGGTCGCCGAGCAGGAGTCCATCGCGAACGAGATCCTGCCCGGGGCATCCGTCCACGAGGCGATCGCGTTCCTCGACAGCGATCCGTCGCGGAAGCTCCACGGCACCGAGGCGCTGCAGCGCTGGATGCAGGAGACGAGCGACCGGGCCGTCGCCGAGCTCGCGGGAACGCAGTTCGACATCCCGGCCGAGATCCGCACGCTCGAGTGCATGATCGCACCGACGCAGGAGGGCGGCATCTACTACACCGGTCCGAGCGACGACTTCTCGCGCCCGGGCCGTATGTGGTGGTCGGTGCCCGAGGGCGTCACCGAGTTCGACACCTGGCGCGAACTCACGACCGTCTACCACGAGGGCGTTCCCGGCCACCACCTGCAGATCGGCCAGGCCGTCGTGAATCGCGGCCAGCTGAACACCTGGCGGCGGCAGCTCGCCGGCACCTCCGGCCACGCCGAGGGCTGGGCGCTCTACGCCGAGCGGCTCATGCAGGGCCTCGGCTACCTCGACGACCCGGCCGACCGGCTGGGCATGCTCGACGGCCAGCGCATGCGGGCCGCCCGTGTCGTGCTCGACATCGGCGTGCACCTCGGCAAGCAGCGGCCCGACGGGCAGGGTGCATGGACGGGCGACTACGCGTTCGAGTTCCTCGGGCAGAACGTCAACATGAACGAGGGCTTCGTGCGCTTCGAGGTGAACCGCTACCTCGGCTGGCCTGGCCAGGCGCCGTCGTACAAGGTCGGCCAGCGCATCTGGGAGCAGCTGCGCGACGAGGTCGCCCGCCGCGAGGGCGAGTCGTTCGACATCCGGGAGTTCCACCGCAACGCGCTCGCGCTCGGCGGCGTCGGCCTCGACACCCTGCGCTCCGCGCTGCTCGGCTGATCGCGCCGGTGTCGAGGCGGCACCGGCCGGGGAGGCCGGCATGACGCGAGTGGTCATCGCCGGGGCATCCGGCTTCATCGGCGGATACCTCGTCGCGAGGTATCGCGCTGCCGGCCTCGAGGTCCGCACGATCGGTCGAGGCGCATCGGCCGATGCCTCGTGGGAGGACCAGGCGGCCGTCGCCGCCCTCGTCGACGGATGCGACGTGCTCGTGAACCTCGCCGGGAAGAGCGTGAACTGCAGGTACACCCAGGGCAACCGCGCCGAGATCGTGCGGTCTCGGGTGGAGACGACCGCGGCGCTGCGTTCGGCAGTGGAGTCCGCTGCATCGCCGCCGAGCGTCTGGTTCAACTCCTCGACGGCGACGATCTACCGACATGCCGAGGATCGCCCGATGACCGAGCGCGACGGCGAGCTCGGAAGCGGGTTCTCCGTCGACGTCGCACGCGCCTGGGAGGGGGCGTTCTTCTCCGGGGACCTGCCGGCGACGCGACGGGTCGCGCTCCGCATCGCGATCGTGCTCGGCGACGGCAGCGTGATGCGGCCGCTCGTCAGGCTCGCACGCTTCGGCCTGGGCGGCCCGCAACTCGACGGGCGCTGGCCCGCGACGCGCGCACGGCGGGCTGCGGGCACGCACCACGAGTTCCGCGCGAAGGGCGGGCTGCAGCGCTTCAGCTGGGTGCACATCGCCGATGTCGCCGGCATCATCGACTTCCTCGCGGGGCGATCCGATCTCGACGGCGTCGTCAACGTGAGCGCCCCGAATCCCACCGACAACCGAACGCTGATGCGCACGATCCGACGGCTCGTCGGCGCGCCGTTCGGCGTTCCGGCATGGCGGTGGGTGCTCGAGCCCGCCTCCGCGGTGATCCGCACCGAGACCGAACTGGTGCTGAAGAGCAGGTGGGTCGTGCCCGAGCGGCTGCTCGACGCCGGCTACGAGTTCGAGTACCCCGACCTCGAGCCGGCGCTGCGCAGCATCCTGAAGCCCGAATCGGCGCGTGACGAAGCCGTCGCGACACCGTCCGCGGGGGAGTGACCCCGCCGTTTGCCAACGAGGGAGCGATTCCGTTAGGATTGAGCGTCACTCGTGTGACATCCCTGTCCGCATGCCCATCGCGGAATCAACATATCGCTCTCCCTCGCGATGGGCTCGATTTTGTCCTTTACGGAGCATTCACTACATGACAACCGCAACGACCAAGGCACCCAAGCAGGTCGCGATCAACGACATCGGATCTGCTGACGATTTCCTCGCCGCGGTCGAGAAGACTTTGAAGTTCTTCAACGACGGCGACCTCATCGAGGGTACCGTCGTGAAGATCGACCGCGACGAGGTCCTCCTCGACGTCGGCTACAAGACCGAGGGCGTCATCCCCTCGCGTGAGCTTTCCATCAAGCACGATGTCGACCCCAGCGAGGTCGTCGGCGTCGGCGACACCGTCGAGGCGCTCGTCCTTCAGAAGGAAGACAAAGAAGGCCGTCTCATCCTGTCGAAGAAGCGCGCTCAGTACGAGCGCGCATGGGGCGACGTGGAGAAGATCAAGGAAGCCGATGGCGTCGTGACCGGTTCGGTCATCGAGGTCGTCAAGGGCGGCCTGATCGTCGACATCGGTCTTCGTGGCTTCCTCCCGGCGTCGCTCATCGAGCTCCGCCGCGTGCGCGACCTCACGCCGTACCTCGGCCAGGAGATCGAGGCGAAGATCCTCGAGCTCGACAAGAACCGCAACAACGTCGTGCTCTCGCGCCGCGCGCTCCTCGAGCAGACGCAGTCCGAGTCGCGTTCGACGTTCCTCGCGAACCTCCACCCGGGACAGATCCGCAAGGGTGTCATCTCGTCGATCGTCAACTTCGGTGCGTTCGTCGACCTCGGTGGCGTCGACGGTCTCGTCCACGTCTCCGAGCTCTCGTGGAAGCACATCGAGCACGCCAGCGAGGTCGTCGAGGTCGGTCAGGAAGTCACCGTCGAGGTGCTCTCCGTCGAGCTCGACCGCGAGCGCGTCTCGCTGTCGCTCAAGGCGACGCAGGAGGACCCGTGGCAGGTCTTCGCCCGTACCCACGCGATCGGTCAGGTCGCCCCGGGTAAGGTCACGAAGCTCGTTCCGTTCGGTGCGTTCGTTCGCGTCGCAGACGGCATCGAGGGCCTCGTCCACATCTCCGAGCTGTCCGGCAAGCACGTCGAGCTCGCAGAGCAGGTCGTGTCGGTCGGCGAAGAGGTCTTCGTCAAGGTCATCGACATCGACCTCGAGCGTCGCCGCATCTCGCTCTCGCTGAAGCAGGCGAACGAGGGCGTCGACCCCGAGGGCACCGAGTTCGACCCGGCGCTCTACGGCATGCTCACCGAGTACGACGAGCAGGGCAACTACAAGTACCCCGAGGGCTTCGACCCCGAGACCAACGAGTGGCGCGAGGGCTTCGAGGCCCAGCGCGAGAAGTGGGAGCAGGACTACGCTGCAGCCCAGGCTCGCTGGGAGGCTCACAAGAAGCAGGTCGCCGCGGCGAACGCTGCTGCTGTGGCCGACGACTCGTTCGCCTCGGCCGGTGCTTCGTACTCGAGCGACTCGGCCGGCGCGGGCACCCTCGCCGACGACGCGTCGCTCGCGGCGCTGCGCGAGAAGCTCTCGAGCAACAACTAGTTCGCTCCCGCGACAAGTCGCGGACGCGAGACGGAAGGCCGGTCCCCTCGGGGGCCGGCCTTCCGGCGTTTCAGGGCGCGGTCGACGGATGTCGCGCGCTCCGCGCCCGTCGCCGGCGCACGGCGATGACCACGAGCGCTGCGATCAGCACGACGCCGAGCACGACGAGCACGGGGGCTATGATCGCGGCGAAGGCGAGCGCGAAGGCGCCGGCATCCTCGGCGGCGCTCGCGATCGGAGCACCGACACCGGCGGTGGCGGTATTGACCACGGGCCGTGCCATCGCCTTCGCGAGATGCACGAGCAGGGCGAGTCCCACGCCGATCGCGATCGGCACCCACTGCTGCGAGGTGAAGAACGCCTCGGGGTCGGTGACGGCCACGGTCGTCGCGCTCACGCCCGATCCGAAGGCGAGGCCGCCGGCCGTGGGCCGCACGATCGTCTGCACGAGGTCGTTCATCGAGTCGAGGCCCGGCACCTTGTCGGCGACGAACTCGACGATGAGGAGCACGACGAGGAAGAGGAGCACCCACTCGTTCGACAGCCACGCCCATTGCGGCGGCAGCTCGATGAGCCCGGTGAACCGGTCGAGTGCGCCGATCACCACCAGGGGGATCCAGGCGTTCAGGCCGGCCGCGAGCGCGAGTCCGGTTCCCGTCAGCAGTTCGAGCATCTTCGCCTCCTGGCCGTCGCGTCGAGTGTCGCACGATTAGAGTGAGAGCGTGTATCTGATCGGTCTCACGGGCGGCATCGCCTCAGGCAAGTCCACGGTCGCGCGTCGACTCTACGAACACGGCGCCGTGCACATCGACGCCGACCAGCTCGCACGGCGTGTCGTGGAGCCGGGAACGCCCGCACTCGCGGCGATCGTCGAGGAGTTCGGTTCCGACGTGCTGCACCGCGACGGAACGCTCGACCGTGCGAAGCTCGGTGAGCGCGTGTTCGGCGATGCGGAGCAGCTCGCGAAGCTCAACGCGATCGTGCACCCGGCGGTGCGCGAGCTCTCGGGCCGCCTGATCGCGAAGGCAGAGGCCGAGGACCCCGATGCCGTCGTGGTCTACGACGTTCCGCTGCTCGTCGAGGCATCCGTCGACCACCCGTTCGACCTGATCGTCGTGACCAATGCGCCCCGACGCGCGCAGGTCGAGCGCCTCGTCGAACACCGCGGGCTCGACCAGGGCCAGGCCGAGGCCCGCGTCGACGCCCAGGTCGACAACACGGCTCGCCTCGCGATCGCCGACGTCGTGATCGACACGGATGGCTCGCTGGCGCACACCATGAGCCAGACCGACGACCTCTGGCACCGCATCGTCGAAGAGCGACGCGCTCGCGCCTGACCGAGCCTCCGCGGGCTGACAGCCCGCTCACAGGAGGAGTGTCGGCGGGCGCTCCTAGACTGGGAAGCATGCAGGCCACACGTTCAGTTCGGCCGTTCGAGGTCATCAGCGAATACACGCCGAGCGGCGATCAGCCGGCGGCGATCGCCGAGCTCGCGGCACGCATCAACGCCGGTGAGACCGATGTCGTGCTGCTCGGCGCGACCGGCACCGGCAAGTCCGCGACGACCGCCTGGCTCATCGAGCAGGTGCAGCGACCGACGCTCGTGCTCGCGCACAACAAGACGCTCGCGGCGCAGCTCGCCAACGAGTTCCGCGAGCTCCTGCCGAACAATGCCGTCGAGTACTTCGTCTCGTACTACGACTACTACCAGCCCGAGGCGTACGTTCCGCAGACCGACACCTTCATCGAGAAAGACAGCTCGATCAACGCCGAGGTCGAGCGACTGCGCCACTCGACGACGAACTCGCTGCTGAGCCGGCGCGACGTCGTGGTCGTGTCGTCGGTCTCGTGCATCTACGGCCTCGGCACGCCCGAAGAGTACCTCGGCGCAATGATGCCGCTGCAGGTCGGCCAGAAGGTCGATCGCGACTGGCTCATCCGCAAGTTCGTCTCGATGCAGTACCAGCGCAACGACGTCGACTTCTCGCGCGGCAACTTCCGCGTGCGCGGCGACACGATCGAGATCATCCCGATCTACGAGGAGCTCGCGATCCGCATCGAGATGTTCGGCGACGAGATCGAAGCGCTCTACAGCCTGCACCCGCTGACCGGCCAGGTCGTCGCCAAGCTCGACTCCGTCCCGGTGTTCCCGGGATCGCACTACGTCGCGAGCACCGAGGTGATGCAGCGCGCGATCGGCACCATCCGCATCGAACTCGAGGAGCGACTCGCGGAGCTCGAGCGCGAGGGCAAGCTGCTCGAGGCGCAGCGACTGCGCATGCGCACCACGTTCGACCTCGAGATGATGGAGCAGATCGGCTTCTGCTCGGGCATCGAGAACTACTCCCGTCACATCGACGGCCGTCAGGCCGGTGAGGCGCCGCACTGCCTCCTCGACTACTTCGCCGACGATTTCCTCGTCGTCATCGACGAGTCCCACGTCACGGTGCCGCAGATCGGTGCGATGTACGAGGGCGACTCGTCGCGCAAGCGGACCCTCGTCGAGCACGGGTTCCGCCTCCCGAGCGCACTCGACAACCGGCCGCTCAAGTGGGACGAGTTCAAGGCGCGCGTCGGGCAGACGGTCTACCTCTCGGCGACGCCCGGGCGCTACGAGATGGGCATCGCCGACGGCGTCGTGCAGCAGATCATCCGCCCGACGGGTCTCGTCGATCCGCAGATCGTGGTGAAGCCCTCGAAGGGCCAGATCGACGACCTGCTCGAAGAGATCCGCACCCGCGCGGGCCGCGACGAACGAGTGCTCGTGACGACGCTCACGAAGAAGATGGCCGAAGAGCTCACCGACTTCCTCACCGAGGCCGGCGTGCGGGTGCGCTACCTCCACTCCGACGTCGACACGCTGCGCCGCGTCGAGCTGCTCACCGAGCTCCGAGCCGGTGTCTACGACGTGCTCGTCGGCATTAACCTCCTGCGAGAGGGCCTCGACCTGCCCGAGGTCTCGCTCGTCGCGATCCTCGACGCCGACAAGGAGGGCTTCCTCCGCTCGTCGACCTCGCTCATCCAGACGATCGGTCGTGCCGCTCGAAACGTCTCGGGCGAGGTGCACATGTACGCCGACGTGCTCACCGACTCGATGAAGTCGGCCATCGACGAGACGACGCGTCGACGCGACATGCAGCTCGAGTACAACAAGGTGAACGGCATCGATCCGCAGCCGCTCCGCAAGCGCATCGCCGACATCACCGATGTGCTCGCGAGAGAAGAGGCCGACACTGCGGCGCTCCTCGCCGGTCGCGACGCGAAGAAGAAGACCTCGGTGCCGAACCTCCGGCGAGAGGGCATCGCGGCTGCGGGCGCCAACGATCTCGAGGACATCATCCGCGACCTCAACGACCAGATGCTGGTCGCGGCGGGGGAGTTGAAGTTCGAGCTGGCGGCACGCCTGCGCGACGAGGTCTCCGACCTCAAGCGCGAGCTCCGCCAGATGGAGAAGGCCGGACACCTGGGGTGATCGGCGCGCGATTCGAACGTATGTTCGCTCAGAGCACGCGCGCTCGAGGCATCCGTGTCGGTGGTGCTCTCTAAACTCGAAGGGTGCCAGTTTCACGTCTCGATGCCCATTCGCACCTGAGTGTCCGCGGTGCTCGCGTGCACAACCTGCAGAACGTCGATGTCGAGATCCCGCGCGATGCGATGGTGGTCTTCACGGGGCTCTCGGGTTCCGGCAAGTCGTCGCTCGCGTTCGACACGATCTTCGCAGAGGGGCAGCGGCGGTACGTCGAGTCGCTCTCGGCCTATGCGCGCCAGTTCCTCGGGCAGGTCGACCGCCCCGACGTCGACTTCATCGAGGGCCTCAGCCCCGCGGTCTCCATCGACCAGAAGTCGACCAACCGCAACCCGCGCTCGACCGTCGGCACGATCACCGAGATCTACGACTACATGCGCCTCCTCTGGGCCCGCATCGGCGTGCCGCACTGCCCGGTGTGCGGTGAGCGCATCCAGCGGCAGACGGTGCAGCAGATCGCCGATCAGCTCATGGAGCTGCCCGAGGGCACCCGCTATCAGGTCGTCAGCCCCGTGGTGTCGAAGAAGAAGGGCGAATTCGTCGACCTCTTCCGCGATCTCGCCGCACAGGGCTACTCGCGCGCCGTCGTCGACGGCGACGTGATCCGCCTCGACGACCCGCCGAAGCTCAAGAAGCAGATCAAGCACGACATCTCGGTCGTCATCGACCGTCTCGTCGCGGGGCCCGAGCTGCTCGGCCGGCTCACCGACTCCCTCGAGACCGCCCTGCGCCTCACCGACGGGCTCGTGCAGGTCAACTACGTCGACGAGACCGGCCCCGCCGCCTGGGTCACCTTCTCCGAGAAGCTCTCGTGCCCGAACCAGCACCCCATCCAGCTCACCGAGATCGAGCCGCGCACGTTCTCGTTCAACGCGCCCTTCGGCGCGTGTCCCGAGTGCTCCGGCCTCGGCACCCGCATGTCCGTCGACGACGCGCTCCTGCTCGGCGACCAGAGCCTCAGCATCGCCGACGGCGTCATCCTGCCGTGGACCTCGCAGGGCAAGAGCCTCTACAACTACTACGAGAAGCTGCTGGGCGGGCTCGCGCGCGACCTCGACTTCTCGCTCGACACGCCCTGGGAGGAGCTCGACGAGGTCGCCCGCCAGGCGGTGCTCCGCGGCGACAACTTCGAGGTCAAGGTCAAGTGGCGCAACCGCTACGGCCGCGAGATGAGCTACACCTCGGGCTTCGAGGGCGTCGTGCCGTACATCGAGCGCCAGTACCTGCAGGCCGAGACCGACGTGCAGCGCGCCCGGTGGTCCGAGTACCTCCGCGAGGTGCCGTGCCCGGTCTGCGACGGCAAGCGCCTGAAGCCCGAAGTGCTCTCAGTGCTCATCCACGACCACAGCATCGCCGACGTCGGACTGCTCAGCCTCACCGATGCGCGTTCGTTCATGGACCGGCTCGCCCTGACCGATCGCGAGCAGGCGATCGCCGCGCAGGTGCTCCGTGAGATCAAGCTGCGACTCGACTTCCTCATCCGCGTCGGGCTCAGCTACCTCGACCTCTCTCGGGCAGCGGCCACCCTCTCGGGTGGTGAGGCGCAGCGCATCCGGCTCGCGACGCAGATCGGCTCGGGCCTGACCGGCGTGCTCTACGTGCTCGACGAGCCGAGCATCGGCCTGCACCAGCGCGACAACCGTCGCCTCATCGACACGCTCATCGCGCTCCGCGACCTCGGCAACACGCTGATCGTCGTCGAGCACGACGAAGACACGATCCGCACCGCCGACTGGATCGTCGACATCGGCCCGGGTGCCGGCGTCAACGGCGGCACGGTCGTGCACTCGGGCAGCTACGCCGACCTCGTGAAGAACACGCGCTCCCTCACGGGCGACTACCTGTCGGGTCGTAAAGAGATCCCGATCCCCGAGCAGCGTCGAGCGATCGACGGCGAGCGAACGATCATGGTGCAGGGCGCCGAGGCCAACAACCTGCGCGGCGTCGACGTCGAGTTCCCGCTCGGCGTGCTGACCGCCGTCACCGGAGTGAGCGGCTCGGGCAAGTCGTCGCTCGTCAACGACATCCTCTACCGGGTGCTCGCCAATCGCTTGAACGGGGCACGCAAGGTGCCCGGCAAGCACCGCAGGGTGACGGGCCTCGACCAGCTCGACAAGGTCGTGCACGTCGACCAGGCGCCGATCGGCCGCACGCCGCGGTCGAACCCCGCAACGTACACCGGCGTCTTCGATCGCATCCGCACGCTGTTCTCCGAGACGACCGAGGCGAAGGCGCGCGGCTACCTGCCGGGCCGATTCAGCTTCAACGTCAAGGGCGGGCGCTGCGAGGCGTGCTCGGGCGACGGCACCATCAAGATCGAGATGAACTTCCTGCCCGACGTGTACGTCGCGTGCGAGGTCTGCGGCGGCCAGCGCTACAACCGCGAGACCCTGCAGGTGCACTACAAGGGCAAGAACATCGCCGAGGTGCTCGAGATGCCGATCAGCGAGGCGGCCGAGTTCTTCGAACCGATCTCCGCGATCCACCGCTACCTGAAGACCCTCGTCGACGTCGGGCTCGGCTACGTGCAGCTCGGCCAGAGCGCCACGACGCTCTCGGGCGGCGAGGCGCAGCGCGTGAAGCTCGCGACCGAGCTGCAGCGTCGCTCCAACGGCCGCAGCGTCTACGTGCTCGACGAGCCCACCACCGGGCTCCACTTCGAAGACGTGCAGAAACTCCTGAAGGTGCTCGGCAAGCTCGTCGACAAGGGCAACACCGTGATCGTGATCGAACACAGCCTCGACGTCATCAAGTCGGCCGACTGGATCATCGACCTCGGCCCCGAGGGCGGCTCCGCCGGTGGCCAGATCGTGGCCACCGGCACGCCAGAACAGGTCGCCGCGGTGCCCGACAGCCACACCGGCTACTTCCTGCGCGAGATCCTCGACGCGGCGTCGGTGCGAGCCGCGGTCGCCAGCTGAGGCGGTGAGCACAGTGCTGCCGGGCACCGAGGGCGTCCCGTACCGCCCGAAGAAGGGCGAGATCCCCACCAGCCCCGGGGTCTACCGGTTCCGCGACGCCGATCGACGGGTGCTCTACGTCGGCAAGGCGAAGAATCTCCGGGCCCGGCTCTCGAACTACTTCGCGCCGCTCCGCACCCTGCACGAGCGCACCCGCCGCATGGTGACGACGGCGGCGTCGGTCGAGTGGACGGTCGTCGCCAACGAGGTCGAGGCGCTGCAGCTCGAGTTCACGTGGATCAACGAGTTCGACCCGCCGTTCAACGTGCAGTTCAAGGACGACAAGTCGTATCCGTACCTCGCGGTCACGCTGGCCGATGAGGCGCCGCGCGCCGTCGTCACCCGCAACCGCAACATCCGCGGTGCCAAGTACTTCGGGCCCTACCCCAAGGTGTGGGCGGTCAACGAGACCCTCGAGATCCTGCTCAAGCTCTTCCCGATCCGCACCTGCAAGGACTCCGACTACCGGCGGGCGATGGCCAGCGGCAAGCCGTGCTTCGCCGGACAGATCGGGCGATGCTTCGGGCCCTGCTCGGGCCTCGTGACCGTCGAGGAGCACCGCGAGAGCGTCGACCGCTTCGTCTCGTTCATGCAGAACCAAGACCGGCGCATCCTCGGCGAGCTCACGCAGCGCATGCGCTCGGCCGCGGCCGTGCAGGACTACGAATCCGCCGCGCGACTCCGAGATCGCCTTCAGGCCGCCACCTCGTTCTTCGAGAAGAGTGCTGTGGTGCTCGGCGAGAAGGTCGACATCGACGTCTTCGGCATCGACCACGACGAGCTCGCCGCCGCGGTGCAGCTCTTCATCGTGCGGGGCGGTCGCATTCGCGGCGTGCGTTCGTGGACCGTCGACAAGGAGCTCGACGTGCCGCTCGGCGACCTCGTCGACTCGGTCGTGCAGAACGCCTACGGCGACGGGGGAGTCCCCGCGGCCGAGGTCGTGGTGCCCGAGCTTCCCGACGACGCCGAGGCGCTCGAGACCTGGCTCGGCACGATCGCGGGTCGCAAGGTGCGACTGCGGGCGGCGCAGCGCGGCGACAAGGCGGCACTGCTCGCGACCGCGACGCAGAACGCCAAGCAGACGCTCATGCTCTACAAGACGCGGCGCAGCGCCGACTTCACGACGCGCTCGCGGGCACTCGAAGACATCCAGGAGGCGCTCGGCATGGCCGATGCGCCGCTCCGCATCGAGTGCTACGACGTCTCCCACCTCAGCGGCACGAACATCGTCGCCTCGATGGTGGTCTTCGAAGACGGCCTTCCTCGCAAAGACGAGTACCGCCGGTTCACCATCCCGCACTCGACCGACGACACTGATTCGCTCCACCAGGTGCTCACGCGTCGCCTCGCCTACCTGAAGGCCCCCGATTCGATCGGCTCGCCCCTGGAGCCGGCGACCGCGACCATGACGGATGCAGCGATCTCGAGCTCCGACGGCGCGGATGTGCCCGACGGCGAAACGGATGCCGCGGCATCCGAACGCCGGAAGAAGTTCGCCTATCGTCCCAACCTGCTGATCGTCGACGGCGGGCAGCCGCAGGTCGCGGCGGCGGCGCGTGCGCTCCAGGAATCGGGTGTCGAGGGCATCTACCTCTGCGGCATCGCGAAGCGACTCGAGGAGATCTGGACGCCCGACGGCGACTATCCCGTCATCCTGCCGCGCAACAGCGACGCGCTCTTCCTCTTCCAGCGGGTGCGCGACGAGGCGCATCGCTTCGCGATCACGCACCAGCGGGCACGCCGCAAGCGCGACATGGGCAGTGTGCTCTCCGAGATTCCCGGGCTCGGACCGTCGCGCGTGAAGGAGCTGCTGCGCCACTTCGGGTCGGTGAAGCAGCTGCGCGCGGCATCCGAGACCGACATCGCCGAGGTGAAGGGCATCGGCCCATCGCTCGCGGCGACCGTGCACCGCACGCTGCACGCCGATGGCGCCCCCGCACCCAGATAGGCTTGGGTGTCGACACGCGGAAGGGGGCCTCGACACGATGACCGCAGATTCCGAGCAGCAGGAGATGCTGATCGTCACCGGCATGTCCGGTGCAGGACGTTCGACGGTCGGCAACGCGCTCGAAGACCTCGGCTGGTACGTCGTCGACAACCTCCCTCCGCAGATGCTGCGCCCCCTCGTCGAACTCGTCGAGCGGGCCGGCACGTCGCTCCCGCGCATCGCGGCGATCGTCGACATCCGCGGCCGTGACTTCTTCTCCGAGCTCCGCGAGATCATCCAGGCGCTGCGAACCGGTGTCAGCGTGCGCGTCGTCTTCCTCGATGCCACCGACGCCGTGCTCGTGCGCCGGTTCGAGTCGGTCCGCCGCCCGCACCCGCTGCAGGGCAACGGCACGCTGCTCGACGGCATCGGTGCGGAACGCGCCCGCCTGGCGGAGCTTCGCGAGGCGAGCGACATCGTCGTCGACACCTCCGACCTGAACATCCACCAGCTCGCGACCCTCATCACCGAGACCTTCGCCGAGGCAGGCCACGCGGGTCTCCGCGTCACGATGCAGAGCTTCGGCTTCAAGTACGGCGTGCCGTCCGACGCTGATCTCGTCGCCGACGCGCGCTTCCTCCCGAATCCGTTCTGGATCCCCGAGCTCCGCCACCTCACGGGCGACGACGCCGTCGTCTCGGAGTACGTGCTGAGCCAGCCCGGCGCCATGGAGTTCGTCGAGGCGTACGCGAAGGCCCTCGAACCCGTGCTCGCCGGCTACCAGCGCGAGAACAAGCGGCACGCGACGATCGCGATCGGATGCACCGGCGGCAAGCACCGCTCGGTCGCCATGGTGCGCGAGCTCGCGAAGCGAATCGCCGTGCTGCCCGGCGTCGCCGTGAGCGTGAAAGATCGGGACCTGGGCCGCGAGTGATCGCCGGCCCTGCAACACATATGAGAGATGGGACGACAAGTGGCACTGACCGCTGACGTGAAAGAAGAACTGGCGCGCGTCGAAGTGTCGAAGACCGGGGTCAGGGTCGCCGAGCTCGCGTCGATCCTCCGGTTCGCCGGGGGCCTGCACATCATCTCCAACCGCATCGCGATCGAGGCGGAGCTCGACTCGCCGACGCTCGTGCGTCGGGTGACGCGCGACCTCGGCGAGATCTACGGCGTGCGTCCCGACGTCTCGGTGATCTCGCCGACCGGCATGCGTCGTTCGAACCAGTACCTCGTGCGGGTGCTCGAGGGCGGCGAGACGCTCGCCCGCCAGACCGGCCTGCTCGACGCGCGCCGGCGCCCGGTGCGCGGCCTGCCGAATAAGCTCACCACCGGCTCGCGCGATGAGGTCGCGGCCATCTGGCGCGGCGCGTTCCTCGCGAAGGGCAGCCTGACGGACCCCGGTCGTTCGGCTGCGCTCGAGGTCACCTGCCCCGGCAACGAGACCGCCATGGCCCTCGTCGGCGCCGCCGGTCGACTCGGCATCTCGGCGAAGGCGCGAGAGGTCCGCGGCGTCCACCGCGTCGTCATCCGCGACGGCGAGGCGATCAGCGCGATGCTCGCGGTCATGGGCGCCACCGAGACGGTGCGCAACTGGGAGGAGCTGCGTCAGCGCCGCGAGGTGCGCGCGACGGCCAACCGCCTCGTCAACTTCGACGACGCGAACCTGCGACGATCCGCGCAAGCCGCCGTCGCGGCATGCGCCCGGGTCGAGCGCGCGATGGAGCTCCTCGGCGAGGGGATCCCCGACCACCTGAAGTACGCGGGCGAGCTGCGACTCGCCCACCGCGAGGCGAGCCTCGACGAGCTCGGCCACTACGCAGACCCGCCCATGACGAAGGACGCGGTCGCGGGGCGCATCCGCCGTCTTCTCGCGATGGCCGACAAGAAGGCCGCCGACCTCGGCGTGCCGGGCACCGAGGCGAGCCTTCCCGCCGATCTCGACGAGGTCTGAGCGGATGCTCCGGCGGCCGTGCCGCCCGGAGCATGCACCATCGCCGCGCAGATGATCGGGGCATCCGTCATACGGTGTCAAGCCCGCCGCCGGTCAGGGGTGCCGATGCGGCGACGGGCATAGACTCGAGGAGCAGCCGCGGAACCCCGGGGATACGCCCGGAGGACCCGGCGCATCTGACAAGGAGAAGCAATGGCCGACTACACCCTCCCCGATCTGCCCTACGACTACTCGGCGCTCGAGCCGGCGATCAGCGGCACGATCATGGAGCTGCACCACTCGAAGCACCACCAGGCGTACGTGACGGGCGCCAACACCGCGCTCGCCCAGCTCGCAGAGGCTCGGGACTCGGGCAATCTCGCGAACGTCAACAAGCTCGAGAAGGACCTCGCCTTCAATCTCGGCGGCCACGTCAACCACTCGATCTTCTGGACCAACCTCTCGCCCGAGGGCGGCGACAAGCCGACCGGTGAGCTCGCCGCGGCGATCGACGACCAGTTCGGGTCGTTCGACAAGTTCCAGGCGCACTTCACCGCGACGGCGCTCGGCGTGCAGGGGTCGGGCTGGGCGGTGCTCGCATGGGACTCTCTCGGAGAACGCCTGATCATCGTGCAGTTCTTCGACCAGCAGGGCAACCTCCCCGCAGGCATCGTGCCGCTCCTGATGCTCGACGTCTGGGAGCACGCGTACTACCTCGACTACAAGAACGTGCGCGCCGACTACGTCAAGGCGTTCTGGGGCATCGCGAACTGGGAGAACGTCCAGAAGCGCCTCACGACCGCTGGTGAGAAGACCTCAGGGCTGCTGCTACTGTCGTAAAAAGGATGGTGTCCCCGGGCCCGTCCGGGGACACCGCCGTCCGACCAGTTCACCCAGTGAAAGTGCGCGTTCGCGCCATCGTCAATCAGGAGACATCTGTGTCTGTAAAGATCGGCATCAACGGCTTCGGCCGTATCGGCCGCAACTACCTCCGTGCCGCCCTCGCTCAGGGCGCCGACCTCGAGATCGTCGCCGTGAACGACCTCACCGACAACAAGACGCTCGCTCACCTCCTGAAGTACGACTCCATCACGGGTCGCCTGGACGCGACGGTCGACTACGACGAGAACAACATCATCGTCAACGGCAAGGCCATCAAGGCGTTCTCCGAGCGCGACCCCGCGAACCTGCCGTGGGGCGAGCTCGGCGTCGACATCGTCATCGAGTCGACCGGCTTCTTCACCAAGGCCGCCGACGCGCGCAAGCACATCGAGGCCGGAGCGAAGAAGGTCCTGATCTCGGCTCCCGCGACCGATGAGGATGCGACGTTCGTCATGGGCGTCAACGAGCACGAGTACGACCCCGAGCGACACAACATCATCTCGAACGCGTCGTGCACGACCAACTGCCTGGCACCCCTCGCGAAGGTCTTCAACGACGCCTTCGGCATCGAGCGCGGCCTCATGACGACGGTGCACGCGTACACCGCCGACCAGAACCTCCAGGACGGCCCCCACAAGGACCTCCGTCGTGCGCGTGCCGCCGCGATCAACATCGTTCCGACGTCGACGGGTGCCGCCAAGGCGATCGGCCTCGTGCTGCCCGAGCTCGTCGGCAAGCTCGACGGCTTCGCGCTGCGCGTTCCGGTTCCCACCGGCTCGATCACCGACCTGACCGTCACCTCGTCGCGCCCCGTGACGGTCGACGAGGTCAAGGCCGCCTACAAGGCCGCTGCAGAGGGCCCCATGAAGGGCATCCTCAAGTACACCGAAGACGAGATCGTCTCGAGCGACATCGTCTCCGACCCGCACTCGTCGATCTTCGACGCCGGCCTGCTCCGGGTCCTCGGCGACCAGGTCAAGCTCTCGAGCTGGTACGACAACGAGTGGGGCTACTCCAACCGTCTCGTCGACCTGACCGAGTACGTCGCCGAACGTCTCTGAATCGAGCCCCTGTGACCCTGCGAACGATCGATTCCCTCGGTCCGCTCGCCGGCAAGCGCGTCGTCGTCCGTTGTGACCTGAACGTCCCCCTCCGGGACGGGGTCATCACGGACGACGGCCGCGTGCGGGCATCGGTCCCCACCCTGGCGGCACTCGTCGCCCAGGGCGCCCGCGTGATCGTGGTCTCCCACCTCGGTCGCCCCGACGGCGCACCCGACCCCCAGTACAGCCTCGGGCCCGTCGCGACCCGCCTCGGCGAGCTGCTCGACGCACCGGTCGGCTTCGCGGTCGACACGGTCGGCCCCGATGCCGAGGCCAAGGTCGCTGCCCTCGCCGACGGCGAGGTGCTCGTGCTCGAGAACCTCCGGTTCAACCCGGGGGAGACCTCGAAGAACGAAGCCGAGCGCACCGCCTTCGCCGGCGAGCTCGCAGCGTTCGCCGATGCGGTCGTCTCCGACGGCTTCGGCGTCGTGCACCGCAAGCAGGCGAGCGTCTACGAGCTCGAAGCGCTCCGTCCGAGCGCTGCCGGCCTGCTCATCGCCGCTGAGCTCGATGTGCTCGACCGTCTCACGGAGAACCCCGAGCGCCCCTACACCGTCGTGCTCGGCGGCTCGAAGGTCTCCGACAAGCTCGGCGTCATCGCGCACCTGCTGCCGCGGGTCGATGCATTGCTCATCGGTGGCGGCATGCTGTTCACCTTCCTCGCCGCCCAGGGGCACAAGGTCGGGTCGAGCCTCCTCGAAGCCGACCAGATCGATACCGTGAAGGGCTACCTCGCAGAGGCGGCCTTGCGCGGCGTCGACATCGTGCTGCCGACGGATGTCGTCGTGGCCGCCTCGTTCTCGGGTGACGCCGAGCACGTCGTCGCGCCCGCCGATGCGATCGAGCAGACGCCGTTCGGCGCTGCCGGCCTCGGACTCGACATCGGTCCCGACACCGCCGCCGAGTTCGCGAACCGCATCCGCGGCTCGAAGACGGTGTTCTGGAACGGCCCGATGGGCGTGTTCGAGCTCGCGCCGTTCGCGGCGGGCACCCGCGTGGTCGCGGCAGCGCTGACCCAGGTCGACGGCCTCAGCGTCGTGGGCGGCGGCGATTCAGCCGCCGCAGTACGTCAACTCGGCTTCGATGACGCTCAGTTCGGTCACATCTCGACCGGCGGAGGCGCGAGCCTCGAGTTCCTCGAAGGTAAGAAACTCCCCGGACTGGAGGTCCTCGGATGGCAGTGAAGCGCACCCCGTTCATCGCAGGCAACTGGAAGATGAACCTCGATCACCTGCAGTCGATCGCATTCGTGCAGAAGCTCGCATGGGCCCTCGCCGATGCGAAGCACGACTTCGCCGACGCGGAGGTCGCGGTCTTCCCGCCGTTCACCGACCTGCGTTCGGTGCAGACGCTCGTGGCGGCCGACTCCCTGCCCATCGGCTACGGAGCGCAGGATCTGTCGGCGCACGACTCCGGTGCCTACACCGGTGAGATCTCCGGAGCGTTCCTCAAGCAGCTCGACTGCCGCTACGTGATCATCGGCCACTCCGAGCGGCGCACGCTGCACGCGGAGTCCGACGCCGAGGTCAATGCCAAGGTCAAGGCCGCGCACCGTCACGGCCTCGTGCCGGTCGTCTGCGTGGGCGAGACCGCGGAGGACCTCGAGGCCCACGGGCCGAGCGCCGTGCCGGTCGCGCAGCTGCGCGCAGCCCTCGACGGCGTCGACGGCTCGAAGGGCCTCGTCGTCGCGTACGAGCCCGTCTGGGCGATCGGCTCCGGACAGGCGGCCACGCCTGCTCAGGCCGAGCAGGTCGCTGCGGCGCTGCGGGCACTCCTCGTCGAACTCGTCGGCGAAGAGGTCGCCCAGTCGACCCGCGTGCTGTACGGCGGTTCGGTGAAGGCCGCGAACATCGCCTCGTTCCTGCGCGAGCCGAACGTCGATGGGGCCCTCGTCGGCGGCGCGAGCCTCGACATCCCCGAATTCGCGAGCATCGTGCGGTTCAAGAAGCACGTCGGAGCCTGAATTCCCGTACCCGGGAGCGCGTGCGCTCCCGGGTACGGCCATGCTT